>JAZNXH010000098.1:0-12319 GCA_045593785.1 Lachnospiraceae bacterium | reverse complement strand
GGGTATGAAGAGATAATGTCCGGAGATTTGCATACACTTTTTAAGATGAAAGAAGTCTGGGTGTACTTGAGTGAGTTTGTTCCGGGAGAAGAAAAACTCATGAAAAAGATTAAGAAATCAAACAGTACAGCAGAATACAAGGCAGTAGTGCGTGAACTGTGGAGCAAGATCCTATAACAATGGAAGGAAAACACAAACGACGTCAAAGTTTGGTGTGAAAAGGCGAAAGGATACATAGAATGAAAAAAATCAACTGGCTGTTAGAAATGAAAAAAGTGATTCTGTTGATGCTTGGGTTGACAATTGCGCATCTGGGCGTGACGTTTTTTATCCAAGCGGATATGGGGGCCGATCCGTATAATGTGTTAGTGCAGGGCGTGTTCCGCAGTGTTCCGTGGCCTGCCGGTCTGAACTGGACCCATGGGATGACACATATCCTGATTTGTCTTCTGATTGTATTGGTTTTGCTGGTGGTCGACCGCAGTTACATCGGAATCGGAACCCTGTTATGTATGATATTTGGCGGACCGATTATCGATCTGTTCACCTGGATTCTCGGACCGGTAATCAATAATACACTGCCGTTTGTGATTCGTTTGATTGTACTTGGTGCAGGCTGTGTGATTCTTGCTGTCGGGATGTCCTTTGTAATCAAGTCGGAAGCCGGTACGGGACCGAACGACCTCGTTGCGCTGGTAATTTCGGAGAAAAGTAAAAAGAAATTTGGTATTGTCCGTGTGTTGACCGATTGTGTGTTTGTCGTGGCAGGATTTTTGCTTGGCGGTACATTCGGACTTGGGACGGTAATTTGTGCGTTTATGGTTGGACTTGTGGCACAATGGTTTTTGCCAACTGCAGAAAAGATATGCCGACGATTTATTTTTGGGAAAAATATATAAAACTGCTGTCGGAAAAATAAGGAAAGCACGATGATGTTTTGTGCAAAATCACAATAGAGAATGTTAAGAAAACGATTTCGAACTAAAAAAATGAACATTTCATTAAAAAAAGACTTGCAAAATTCACAAATATGTCATAAACTATCTCACGTAAGTGTGTAGACATTTACATAACCTTAATTCTATAGGAGGAACATTGTTATGAAAAAAATTATTGCATTATTACTTTGTGCAATGATGGTTGCAGCTCTTCTTGTTGGTTGTGGCAAGGATGACGCTGGCAACGAAGGCAGCACTGATGCTGGTAGCAACGCTGGCACCACCGCTGAGAAGACTGTCATCAACGTTATGGCATTCACCGATGAGGTTCCGAAGATGATCGAGAAGTACATCGCTATGCATCCGGAAGAGAACCTTGAAATCAACACTACTATCATCGCTACTACCGATGGTGCTTATCAGCCTGCACTTGATGCAGCTCTTAAGGCTGGCGGTGCTGAAGCTCCGGATATCTACGCAGCAGAAGCAGCTTTCATTCTTAAGTATGCTCAGGGCGAAGCAGCTGGTTTCGCAGCAGCTTACGAAGATCTTGGTATCGATATGAGCAAGGTTCAGAGCGCAGAAATCGCTCCGTACTCTGTAGAAATCGGTACTCGTCCGGCTGACGGCAAGATCGTTGCTCTTGGTTACCAGGCAACTGGTGGTGCTTTCATCTATCGTCGTTCCATCGCGAAGGACGTTTGGGGCACCGATGACCCGGCTACCATCAAGGCTAAGATCGGTGGCGGCAGCGGTTCTTGGGATCAGTTCTGGGTAGCAGCAGCAGAGCTCAAGGCTAAGGGCTATGGCATCATCTCTGGTGATGGTGATCTCTGGCACGCAGTTGAGAACTCCTCCGCTACTGGTTGGCTTACCGCTGATGGCAAGCTCAACATTGACCCGAAGAGAGAAGAGTTCCTTGACCTTTCCAAGAAGCTTATGGACAATGGCTGGCACAGCGATAGCCGTGACTGGCAGGATTCCTGGTTCGCAGATATGAAGCCGGAAGGTAAGGCATTCGGTTTCTTCGGACCGGCTTGGTTAATCAACTACACCATCGCTCCGAACTGTGGCGATGACGAAGCTACTGCTGAGCACGAAGGTTCCTATGGCGATTGGGCTATTTGTGAATCTCCTATCGGTTTCTTCTGGGGCGGCACCTGGATCCTTGCTAACAAGGATACTCAGAAGAAGGAAGCTGTTGCTAACATCATCGAGTGGATCACTCTTGATGACAGCGAGACCGGTCTTCAGTACATGTGGGCAAACGGTACCTTCAATGGCGAAGGCGGCACCAAGGACTGTGTAGCTTCCGGTACTGTTATGGCTAAGTCCAATGGTGAACTTGAGTTCCTCGGTGGACAGGATATGTTCGACGTATTCGTTCCGGCTAACGCATTTGCAAATGGTAAGAACCTTACCCAGTATGACGAGTCCATCAACTCCATCTGGAGAGATGAAGTTCGTAACTACACTGGCGGTCTTAAGGATCGTGCAACTGCACTTGCTGACTTCAAGCAGAAGGTAGCAGAGGATCTTGGTATCGAATAATCAATATTGATTATAAGACACAGTGAATTATTGGGGCGGTCGGAGACCTTCCGACCGCCTTAATTATGTAATTGTACTTTACACTAGTAGTGCAATGAAGGAGGAGCAGCATGAAACGTAAAACGGTAAGCTATGCAAAGTATGGGTATCTATTCTCGTTGCCCTTTGTAATTGCGTTTTTGTTATTCATGTTATATCCGATATGCTATACCGCTTTTATCGGATTCACAAACTTAGAAGGTATCTTTACGACAGAAGCTACGATTCTGGAGAATCCATGGGAAAATTTCCAGAAGATCTTAGTGAACAATTCGTTCAGAACCGCTATTAAAAATACATTCTCTATCTGGACTGCGAACTTTATTCCGCAGATGGGTCTTGCTTTGGTACTTGCTGCATGGTTTACCAATGACCGTATGAAGATTAGAGGAAAAGGATTCTTCAAGGTAGTGTTCTATATGCCGAACATTATTACGGCAGCTACCGTAGCAATTCTTTTCGGTTCCCTGTTCGGCTATCCGAAAGGACCGGTAAATGATCTCCTGATGCAGTGGGGTCTTCTTGAAAAAGCACATGACTTTGGTATGGATAAGTTTGCCTGTCAGGCAATTGTAGCGTTTATCCAGTTTTGGCAGTGGTATGGATATACCATGATCGTATTGATTTCCGGTATCTTAGGTATCAGCCCTGATATCTTTGAGGCCGCTGAGATTGACGGTGCCAACGGCTTCCAGAAGTTTATGCGAGTAACACTTCCTAACTTGAAAACAATCATGTTATTCACACTGGTTACCAGTTTGATCGGTGGTTTAACGATGTTCGATATACCGAGACTGTTTAGAAACGGTTTCCCGGATAATGCAACATTGACCGTCAGTCTGTTTATCTATAAACAGGCATTCGAGGGTAAGAACAAGTACAATGCAGCCGCTGCTGCAAGTATGATTCTCTTCCTGATTATTGTAGTTCTCTCCGCAGTTATCTTCTACCTGCTTCGTGATAAGGATGAAGTTGCTGCACGTAAGGCAGAGAAAGCAAGAGTCAGAGATTATAAGCGCCGTATGCGTGCGAAGAGAAGAGAGGAGGCAGGCGAATAATGTCACCGAGTGCGAAAAAAACATTACGGATTATCGGTAAGATTTTAGTTTACGCGATCTGCATTTTCCTTACAATTCTCAGTATCTATCCGTTCTGGATTATGATCGTGAATGCAACACGTTCTACGACACAGATTCAGCAGAGTGCAGTTGCTTTCTTGCCGTCGAAGTTCCTTATGAATAACTTCCGAGTGCTTGAGAAGAAAGAGACCTTTAATGCATTGCGTGGTTTCAAGAACTCCTTGATTATCTCCACCCTTGCAACGGCGTGCTCCGTATATTTCTCGACCTTAACTGCGTATGCAGTGGTTGTATATGATTGGAAGTTGAAGCATGCATTTTTCACCTTTATCATGGCAGTTATGATGATTCCGGGTCAGATTATGACTATCGGTTTCTATCAGATGATTTTCAAGGTTGGACTGGTTAACAGTTATCTTCCGTTGATTCTTCCGGCAATTGCAGCGCCGTCCATGGTATTCTTCATGAGACAGTACATGATACCGTCCCTTTCCATGGAGATTATACAATCGGCGAGAATCGATGGTGCAAAAGAGTTCTATATCTTTAACAGTATCGCGTTGCCGATTATGAAACCGGCAATCGCAACACAGGCTATCTTCGCATTTGTACAGAACTGGAACAACTTGTTCCTTCCGTTGATTATTCTTCGTTCTGACAAGTATACAATGCCGATTATGGTTAGTTTGCTGAATGGTGATATCTACAGAACAGAGTACGGTTCGGTTTACCTTGGTCTTACCATGACCGTATTACCATTGTTCATTGTATACTTCCTGCTTTCCAAGTACATCATCGCAGGTGTTGCACTTGGTAGTGTGAAAGGTTAAAACGAATTTGTGATACAAATTCGTTTGCAAATTTGCTTCCGTAAAGTTTGCGAATGCCTGAAAGAGAAGAGCAATATAAGAGCAAAGCAAAACGCTTTGCTCTTTTTCTTTGTATTGATGCAGGGAGTGTTTTTGTGATATAATATTTCATTGTAAAATGTGTGGAATCCCTCAATATGTCAAGTCATTTGCAATAGGGTGTTTCCGGGCAGGAGAGAACATGGAAAAGTTAATAGTGTTTATCGTAGGTGGCGTTATTGCCGTAGTGCTTTTGGTGATGGTGCTTGCCTATGTGTTTTCGGCTAAGACCGAAGACAAAGAAGTAACAATGCAGTATGAGGAGGAACTTATGGAAAAGCAAAACAATGTAACAGCAGAACAGATTACGGAAGCCCTGACTTCGAGTGCAAGTGCAACGATTGAAGCAACTGCAACTCCGACTCCGACCGCAACTCCGTCTCCGACTCCGGTCGTTACGTTCTTTGGCTCCAAAGAAATTGATGCAGCTTCTAGTGATTTTATGTCTGCGATGGAGATTTCCCTTCGCTGTCCGGACAGTGCTAATACGGAGAATCCGGATGTGACTTACGGAACGGTTGTACATCATACATACCAGTCGAAGACAACCGGTCTGGAACGTGGCGTAAATGTTCTGGTACCCGCCGGTTATAATGCAGATAAGAAATATCCGGTATTGTATCTGTTACACGGTATTTTCGGAAATGAGTATTCGTTTACCAATGACCCGAATATGAAGATTGAGACGATTACCGGTAATATGATTGCAACCGGTGAGACGGAAGATATGATTGTGGTATTCCCGGATATGTTTGCAAAGACCAGAGCAGACCATGAGCCTGGATTTAATCTGGAAAGTTATTTTGCATACGATAACTTTATCAATGATTTAATCAATGATCTGATTCCGTTTATGGAAGCAAATTATTCTGTTCTGACTGACCGAGAGCATAGAGCAATTGCCGGATTCTCGATGGGTGGCAGAGAGTCTCTGTTCATTGGTATGACGAGACCGGATCTTTTTGCATATTGTACTGCATTTGCACCGGCACCAGGATTGACTCCGGGTAAGGATTTTGGTGGAGATCATCCGGGTCAGTTGCAGGAAGCAGAACTGGTGGTTAAGGATATGGAATATATGCCGAAGATTTTGATGATTGATTGCGGAACAAACGATTCTGTTGTAGGTAAGTTCCCGTTGAGTTATCATAACATTTTGCTGAATAATCAGGTAAACCATATCTGGTATGAAGTTCCGGCGGCTGATCATGACTTTAAGACCATTCAGAGCGGTTACTATAATTTCCTTCGTTATGTGTTCAAATAGATGACTTAGGGAGGTATTGATATGTCGCTGTATAAGAATGAACTTCCGATATTGGAACGTGACGACGATACAAAGGCTGTCATTATGCCGGGGCATGGATGGGACTATCAGTTCCCGGAACGTGCAGTTATGATGTATATGAATGATGAGATTCATACGTATGCTTCAAAGCATGGTGCAGTGAAGGTCGGTGAATTTGACAGCATTATGGGCATCTCACCCGTATATCGTTTGAATCATAACGGTGTTGAACTTGCCTTAGTGCAGGCACCGCTTGGCGGGCCGGCTGCCGTGATGTTTATGGAGCAGTTGTGGGCCGGTGGCGCAAGGAAGATTATATCCTGTGGTTGTTGTGGTGCATTGCTGGAAGATACGGCCGGAACTTACTATATACCGACAGCTGCACTCCGGCAAGAAGGAACGTCGTACCAGTATCTTGCGCCGTCCAGAGAAGTAGAAACAGATGAAAAAGCGGTACAGGCGATAGAAACAGCACTGGATAAGGCAGGTGTTCCGCATTGTCGTTGTAAGACGTGGACAACGGATTGCTTTTATCGTGAAACAAAAGCAATCGTGAATCAGCGCAGGGGTGAAGGATATGCAGTGGTTGATATGGAATGTGCTTCAACCGCAGCATGTGCAAAGTTTCGTGGGATTCAGTTTGCACAACTCCTGTTTACCGCAGATACCTTGGCAAATGTGGAAGAACATGATACCCGTAATTGGGCAAAGGAATGCTTCATAACAGCATTACAGCTGGCTTTGGATGCAGCGGCTGAACTGTAGAATAGCTATAACAAAAAACCCGTAGGATAGTTTGTGTAGAAATACACACTAGCTTACGGGTTTATTTTTGTTTGTTTATGTATGCGAAGTCAATCAGATTACTGTGCCTTGCGGAGCTGATCCAAGAATGCTGCAACGAAGATGGCAGGAGAATTCCAATAGATCGTAATCTCATTTAGAGAGTAACAACTCCAGTGGTCAAGGAAGCACTTCATTGGTGGAGTTCCTGCCGGAAGGTTTTGTCTTCCATAAGGATCCATAGGAGGATTGCACGGGCCGCCGGATACATAACCGGGGATGGTCTCGTCGATGCCATCGGCTTCGGTAACACGGTTGTGCGGATGTTCAAATGCATGTGCTCCGACGCCGGTCACATAACTATAATCTACTGCATTTACACCCAAAAGATAATCCATCTGGCATACAGCGGTGTCCAGATATTTTTGCTCCCGGGTAAGCAGATAAACAGTGCTAAGGAGCATGCCGTAATTCATAACAATCATATTGCTGCCCCAAACGTAATCCCGTGTTTCCATTGCAACACAGTAACCGCTGGAATGACTGACATGGACAAGACGGTCGGCTTCTTTTTGAAATACGGTAATGTACCGGTCAACAAAATCCTGCTCCGCATCAGACAGACGGATACGGGATTGCTTCGGTGCGGTCATAAGTTGAGGCTCAAGGAGTGCCCACCCGGCAAAGCCACTGATATCTGCCCAACCAAACTCGGTCGGCTTGGTATGCTGATCAAATAATTCCCTTGCCTTAGCAAGATACTTGTCTTCACCGGTACTGCGATAGAGTTCCATCGCTGCCCACATACGTTCGTCCAAATCCGAGCGGTCACCGTATTCACCGGTGCCGCAACCATCGGGATTGCGGAAGCCTAAGAATTCAGGGTTCTTTTCGAGCCATTCATAAGATTTTATAGCAGCGGCAAGTGCGGTGTCAGCGAATTCTGCATCGAACGGGCGATATATACGGGAGGCAAGAGCCATAACCGCAGCAAAGTCACCGACTGCCATCGAGGATACCGGAAGCAGAATCATCTGGTCAAGATCTTCGTGTGGCATAATAAATGCAACATGGCGTTGAGTTGTTAACTTGTGATAGACGCCGCCGTCTGCAGTCTGCATCTGAAGTAACCAATCAAATTCGTAACGACACTCGTTCAGGATGTCCGGGATGCCGTTGCCGCTTTCCGGAATATTGAGATTCTGTTCGAAGCTGTCAGGGAAGAAACGGTAAGCATATAAAATATGTGCTAATGCACATGCAGCGGCAGTGGTGTAACGTCCAAAGTCACCGGCATCATGCCAACCGCCCCGGATATCAAAGCGCTGCATTGCATCAGCAGCAAGTTCTCCGGCTTGGTTTTTCACAAATTCTTCCCAAAGAACAGAAGAATCCATATGGCAGGCCGGTCGGGCGAATTTGCCGGCGTATTTTTCTTCGAGGGCCAAGCCGCAGCGCTGGAAATAAAGCATCTTGCAGAGAAGTGTATTCAGTTCGGAATAGAGCGTTTCTCCGATGCAGAACGGGTAGGAAGCAGTCTCACCTACGCGGGCAGTGTAGGTTCCGGTGGTGGTCAGTTCGGAAAAGTCTGCCTGCCATACGTAATCACCGGAGGTCGCATCCGGACCGAACGCGGAGAATTCTTTCTCTAATACACAGGTGCCGTTTTCTGTACATATCTGAAGTGTTGCTGGCGTAAGATTAGGGATATCTGCAGACGCATCCGTTGCGAGAATGGCTGTTTTCTTGCTTTTCGGCAGATAACCCATCTGATTCACATAAAGTTTCATGGATGGTTTCCTCCAATACATCGTGTTGAGATTATCATAACGGTTGAATAGGCAAAGGTCAAACGCTTCTTTATAAATGGATAATATCAGATAAGAAAAAACAAAAGCAGAATGAGAAAGACAAAAAACGGAAACGTGGCATAAGAAAAGAAGTGTGGAATTGGAGAAACGTTCTGTGAAAAAAATGGAATAAATGTATTGACAAGCAAATATGTTATGATAAAATATGCTCAAAATATTTAGATAAAAATATTTAACTAAATTATTTTAAGGAGAGAAAATCATGACATTTGAAAAAGTAAAAGACATTATTGTGGAAACAGTAAATTGTGACGCGGACGCGGTTGTATTGGATGCAAAACTTGGTGATGATCTTGGAATTGATTCACTGGATGCGATGGAGATTAATATGGCACTGGAAGAAGCATTTTCCATTGCAATCGCAGATGAAGATCTTGTGAAATTTGTAAAGGTAAGCGATATCGTAAGTTATATTGACAGTAAGGTAGAAGCGTAATCGGGTGGCAGACATGAACGTGAACGAAATTACGCAGTTGGTGGAATGCTTTGACAGATCAAAAGCGACAAAATTGCAGGTAAAAAGCGGTGATATGGAATTGTTGCTGGAGAGCATGCCAACAACCGGACAGCTAGTAGTGCAGGAAGTAAGACAGGAAACGGAAACAATACAAGTTGCTCCAAATGAACCTGTGACACCAAAGAAAATAAAGAGAGAACCGGTAACGGAAAGCGTTGCAGGAACACCGGTAAAAGCACCGTTGATCGGAACATTTTACCGTGCTCCTTCACCGGACGAGAAACCCTTTGTTGAAGTAGGCCAAAGTGTCAAAAAGGGAGATGTTGTTGGTATCATTGAGGCAATGAAACTGATGAACGAGATTACGGCACCGGAGGATGGTGTTGTAAAGAGTATTCTCGCAGAAAACGGCAACATGGTAGAATACGGTGAAGTTTTGATGGTGCTGGAGTAGAAGTGGGAAGAAGGAGGCTCTTGTATGTTTAAGAGAATCTTGATTGCAAATCGTGGTGAGATTGCATTACGGATTATCCGTTGCTGCAGAGAGATGGACATTGAGACTGTACAGGTGTATTCGGAAGCAGACAGGCAATCCCTTCCGGTTATGCTGGCGACCTATAGTGTATGTATTGGACCGGCAAAAGCAGCAGACAGTTACCTGAAGGAAGACAGTATTATCGAAGCGGCACGAAAGATGCATTGCGATGCAATTCATCCGGGATATGGTTTTCTGTCGGAAAATGCCGATTTCGCAAAAAAGTGTGAAGAAAACGGGATTTGCTTTATCGGACCGTCAGCAAAGATTATTGAGAAGATGGGAGATAAACAAGCCGCAAGAAAACTCATGATAAAGCATAAGGTACCCGTGGTACCCGGATCAAAGGGCCTGGTGAAGTCATTACAGGAGGCGGAAGAGATTGCCGAGAGTATTGGGTATCCGGTGTTGATCAAAGCAGCTTTTGGTGGGGGTGGAAAAGGCATGCGTAAGGTGTTCTCCAAGGATGAACTTGCCAAGTCTTTTGAAACAGCAAAAGCAGAAGCCAAGGCTGCGTTTGGAAACGATGCCATGTATATGGAAAAGCTGATTTTGAAACCACGGCATATCGAATTTCAGATATTAGCAGACAAACACGGGAACGTTGTGTATCTGGGAGAACGTGATTGTTCGATTCAGCGTCGCAATCAAAAACTTCTGGAAGAGACGCCGGCATGGAACCTGAGTGAAACGACCCGGAAAGCGATGGGAGAAACTGCAGTACGTGCTGCGAAAGCAGCAGGATATTTTAGTGCAGGGACAATTGAGTTTGTTGTGGCACCGGACGGTAATTATTATTTCATCGAGATGAATACAAGAATTCAGGTAGAGCATCCGGTAACAGAAGAAGTAACAGGAATTGACCTGATTAAAGAGCAAATCCGTATCGCTGCGGGTATGACACTTACAGTGACACAGGAAGAAGTCATTCCGCAAGGTCATGCGATTGAATGCAGAATCAATGCGGAGCAACCGGGGAAAATCGAATTTCTTCATTTTCCTGCCGGCTGTGGGGTACGCGTGGATAGTCATTTGTACAGCGGCTATGAAGTGGGGCCGTATTATGACTCGATGCTGGTAAAAGTAATTGCCTGCGGAAGAACCCGTCTGGAGGCAATCCGGAAAATGCGTAGAGCACTACAGGAAATTATTATCGATGGGGTAAAAACGAACGTAGAATACATGCATCTTTTGATGTATCATGCTGATTTTATCCGTGGACGTTATGACACCTCGTTTTGGGAAGTAAACAGTGAAACGATAGAAAAATGGATAGCAGAAGGAATCCGAGATGGCAATTGAAGATATTATTATTCGTAAAAGAAACAACTTGAATTCGCTGTTATCTATGCGAAAAGGTACAACACTACCGATGGTTACGTGTCCGGTTTGCCAAAAAGAAACAGCAGAACCGGAACTGTCAGCACTGCTGCGAATCTGTCCGGGATGTGGGTATTATTTTCCGATGATACCTATGGAACGTCTGGAACTTATCGGTGACAGCAGAAGTTTCCGTGAAATGAATGCGACATTCCGCAGTAAGAATCCTCTCAACTTTCCCGGATATGAGAAAAAACTGGAAGGGAACCGCAAAAAGACCGGAACAGAGGACGCATTTGTCGGTGGCACGATGAGGGTGAAAGATATCAAGATTGCAGTCGGAGTATTGGACGGCCGATTCCTGATGGGAAGTATGGGAACCGTAGTAGGAGAAAAGATTGCGATTCTTGCAGAATATGCAGGTAAGAAGAAATTACCGCTTGTGATTTTCAGCGCAAGCGGCGGTGCCAGAATGCAGGAGGGGCTGTTTTCTCTGATGCAGATGGCGAAGACTGCCGCAGCAATTGAGCGATTCAAACAAAATGGCGGACTGTTTATTTCCTGTCTTACGAATCCGACGACAGGTGGTGTCAGTGCAAGCTTTGCCAATCTGGGTGATATCATTCTGGCTGAGCCGGATGCGTTGATTTGTTTTGCCGGTCCCCGGGTAGTCGAGCAGACGATAGGAGAGAAACTGCCGCAAGGTGCACAGCGTGCGGAGTTTTTGTTGGAACACGGTATGTTGGATATGGTAGTGGAGCGAAAAGATTTGCAGGATATATTGTATCAGTTGTTGCTGTTCCATAAAAGATAGAGTTGAAAGAGCAGAGTGAATAGAAAATGAGTGAGAAACTGAGCTTGACACCGTATGAGCGTGTACTGATTGCCAGAAGCAAAGACAGAATGCGAATTACGGATTATATCGATCAGCTGTTTGACAATTTTATTGAACTAAAAGGTGACCGGCTCTATGCGGATGACTCCAGTATCTTGGGAGGCATTGCCATGTTTCATGGTAAACCGGTAACCATAATCGGACACCGCAAGGGTAAAACAACGGAAGAAAGTATCCGGTATAACTTTGGCATGACATCGCCGGAAGGCTATCGGAAAGCATTACGTCTGATGAAACAAGCCGAGAAGTTTGGACGACCGGTAATTAGTTTTATTGATACACCGGGAGCATTTCCGGGACTTGAGGCAGAGAATCGTGGACAGAGTATAGCGATTGCAGAAAATCTGGCTGCCATGAGTGCACTGAAGGTTCCGGTGGTTGCAATTGTAACCGGAGAAGGAAGTAGTGGAGGCGCGCTTGCAATCGGTGTTGCAGATACGGTATGGATGCTGGAAAATGCCGTATATTCTATCCTTTCACCGGAAGGCTTTGCGTCGATTTTGTGGAAAGACAGTAAGCGGGCCGCAGAGGCATGTGCCATCATGAAAATCACACCGGAAGAACTGAAAAACTTTGGCTTGATTGATGGGATTATACCGGAAGGAAAGCGCTGCATTCGTGCGTTAGATACGATGTTAGAGTTTGAATTGAATCG
>JAZNXH010000097.1:0-11155 GCA_045593785.1 Lachnospiraceae bacterium | reverse complement strand
TGTGTTGCCTGATACAGACGCACCGTTCCGTCAATCAATCCGTTCTGATCGAATATCATTACCGTGCCAAGTCGGATCGTAGCCATGTCGTTCTGTGAGCCAAGGAGTTGGGGGGGCAACTTGTCTTCCTAAGACCGCTTAGCCTCCGACTTCCCTTAGCGGCACGGTAATGATATTCGATCAGAACGGATTGATTGACGGAACGGTGCGTCTGTATCAGGCAACACAGGATGAACTGTTAAACGATCCGCAGTATCAGGCGTTACGGACGCTTCACCCAAATAGTTTTCTGTTTGATGTAAAAGAATTTCAGGCAATCAAACAGACTGCGGTCATTACAATCATACAGGATGCCATGCAGTATTACATCAATAACCTTAACCGAGTGGCGAATGAGTACGGAATCGCATATGACTTTGCACTTCCCATCATTGATAACTCGACCTGGGCAAGAAGCGTTGAACATCCCGGCGTCCTAGTTATGATTCAAGGGTATCCGATTAATGCAACGCACCGTATTTTTTATAACCAGTATGCATTTGTAGGAGCGCAAATTTATAAACAGGAACCGTACTATATAACGGAGTGGGGATGGCATCCGACTTACCACAGGGCAGGGTGTGAGAAGCTAGACTTTGCAGAGGAAAATGTATTCTTAAATCCGTATTATGAAGTGGAATCGTGTGTCAGGAAAGGGGCGTTTGCCTGCAAGGAGTGTATCCCGGATGGTGTGTATGAGCCTGATATCATTTATCCGATGTGGTGATAACACGTGCGGATGAAATTCGCTTCATGATGATTAGTCCGATAATTAGTCCAATCGGAAAAACACAACCGAATCGCAGACCGGCACGAAGATTATCACCGGATAACTGAGTGACATAACCGACCAGACTCGGACCAAATGCACCACCCAGGTCTCCAGCCATAGCAAGGAGAGCAAACAGCGCAGTTCCGCCAAACGGAATCCTGCCGGAGGTGATACTTAAGGTACCCGGCCACATGATTCCGACGGAGAAGCCGCAGGTGATACAGCCGATGAGTCCCAAGACCGGATTTGAGGTCATAGAAGAAAGAACATAGCATACGAGGCAGAGAGAACCGGAGCCGAGCATGAAACCGGTCAGGTCTACCTTTTCACCATACTTGCCGTAGATGACACGGCTGATGCCCATGGTAATTGCAAACAGACAGGGTCCGGCAAAATCGCCGATGGTTTTGCTAAGTCCTAATGCGGATTCGGCATAAGCAGATGCCCATTGGGACATAGACAGCTCAGAGGCACCGGAACAAATCATCAGTAATACTGCCAGCCAGAACATCGGTGTTTTGCAAAGCTGTCCGATAGACATGCTTTTGCCTTCCTCTACCAGGTGCTCAATCGGGCAGTTGATAAAGTTGATGATATTATAGAGCGGAATGAGCGCCCAGATACAGGCCAGCCACTTCCAGTTGTCGATTCCAAATACAGCGAAGAACAGCGTAGAGAGAAGCACGACACCAACGGAACCCCAGCAATAGAAGGAGTGCAACAGGCTCATAACAGATTCTTTGTTTTCAAACGGACAGGCTTCTACGATGGGACTAGCCAGTACTTCAATCAAACCACTACCAATCGCATAGATAATGACGCACAGAATTACACCGATGAAGGGGTTAGGGAGTAGTTCAGGAAGAAATGCAAGTCCAATCAAACCGGCACCGGAGGCAATCTGTGAAGCTATGATAGCTCTGCGATAGCCGATTCTGTCAGCATAGCGTGCGCAAAGCGCATCAACGATAAGCTGTGTCAGGAAAAATGCAGTAGGAATCAAAGCAATCTGTCCCAGTGATATCCGGTAATTATTATGAAAAGTCAGGAATAACAACGGCGCAAAATTTGCGGCAATTGCCTGCGTAATGAAACAAAGATAACAGGCAATCAACGTTTTCCGGTAATTCTTCTGCATGATAGAATCTCCTTGTAATACAAGATTGTGTTTGGATTATAGTTTATTACAGGACAGGTGTCTTTGTGTTATGTTTTCCACATAACGTGAAATAATATATGATTATTTATCCCGGCAGAACATCGCACGCATTGCATTGAGTACGGCAAGTAGCATGACGCCGACGTCGCCGAATACGGCAATCCACATGTTCGCGATGCCCAGCGCTCCGAGAACAAGGATGACTGCCTTGGCAAGCAGGGCAAACCAGATATTCTGGCGGACAATCTTCATAGTCTTTTTTGCAATTGCGATTGCAGTCGGAAGCTTGGTGAGTTTATCATCCATTAGGACGATATCTGCGGATTCAATGGCGGCGTCGCTTCCGATGCCACCCATGGCAATGCCAATATCAGCACGGGCAAGTACCGGAGCGTCGTTGATGCCGTCACCGACGAAAGCGAGTTTGCCGGAGGAATGTTCATTTTTAGTGTCGAGTAGTTCTTCCACAATGCGGACTTTGTCTTGTGGAAGAAGCTCTGCATGGACATCATCAATCGGGAGAGTAGAAGCGATTGCGGAAGCAATAGCATTGTTGTCTCCGGTTAACATGACCGTTTTCTGGATGCCGTTCTGTTTCAGAGAAATCAACGCAGATGCGGTGTCCGATTTTAGTTCATCTGCAATCAGAAGGTAACCAAGGTAGGTATTTTCTTCTGCAATATAGATTACGGTACCACAGTCTTCTGCAGGTGGCGGAGTGATTCCAAGTTTGTTCATCAGTGCGGCATTACCAAGAGCATAGGACGTATCGTTGATGGTGGCACGGATGCCTTGGCCAGCCAGTTCGCGGACTTCGGTTACGGTATAACTGTTGGGCGGAGTTGCTGCCTCTACGATGCACTTTGCAATCGGATGTGTCGAATGGCTCTCTGCAGCGGCTGCAAGTTGTAACAGTTCTTCTTCCGGAAGTGTTGCAGATACAATCTTACTTACAGTGAAATTGCCTTTTGTCAGGGTTCCGGTTTTGTCAAAGACAATTGTGTTAACCTTGGACAAAAGCTCAAGATAACTGCTGCCTTTGATCAGGATTCCTTTACGGGAAGCGCCACCGATACCGCCGAAAAACGAGAGCGGAACAGAGACTACCAATGCGCAAGGACAGGATACAACTAAGAAGACCAATCCGCGGTGCAACCACTCGGCGAATGACTCTTGAAGTAAGAGTGGCGGCAGGACGGAGAGGAGCAATGCGCCAAGTACAACAAATGGTGTATAGTAGTGGGAAAAGCGGGTAATGAAGCTCTCCACTTTTGTTTTCTTGGAGGAGGCATGTTCTACAAGCTCCAATATCTTTGAAACGGTGCTTTCAGCATAATTGCTTTCTGTGCGGATGGTAAGCAGACCATCCAAATTGATGCACCCACTCAACACACGGCTTTCCGTGATAACCGTCTGAGGAAGACTTTCACCGGTAAGCGCAGCAGCATTGACGGAGCTGCTGCCGGATACAACGATACCGTCGAGCGGGATCTTTTCGCCAGGTTTTACCACAATTAACTCGCCGGGGGTTACCTCTTCCGGCGATACACGAAATTCGGTGCCGTTTCGCAGTACGACAGCATAATCCGGGCGGATGTCCATCAGCGATGCGATGGAACGGCGGCTCTTGCCGACTGCCATGGTCTGAAACATCTCACCGACCTGATAGAAGAGCATAACTGCAACACCTTCGGCATAATCACCGATGACAAATGCACCGATGGTTGCGATTGCCATCAGGAACTGTTCGTCAAAAATCTGTCCCTTACAGATATTCTTAACTGCATCCCAAAGTACATCATAACCAATGATGAGATAAGGCAGGAGATAATATGCCAGGGTTAAGAGTCCGCTAAGGGAACCGATACCTGCCGATTCATCAAACGGAAGAAAGAATCCGATAGCGAATAGTACAGCAGAGACTGTAATGCGGATAACAAGCGAGCGGCTTACCGTGTTGTCACCATGTAATTTAGCTTCGCAGTGTTCGCAGCAATGCTCTTCGTGTGCATTGTGCGAGTGTTCATGAGAATGGTTGTGACAACCACAGGAATCATGTTCGCGAGAATGTTCTTGACAGCCACAAGAGTCATGACAGCAGTGGTCTGTGTTGTGTGCATATTCCTCTTTATGCTCGTGATTGCAATTGCAACTATGATTATCATTGCAATGACAAGAATGGTTAGTGTTGCAATCAGAATGCTCGTGTAAATGTTCATGACATGAGTTGTGTTTGTGTTCATTATCTGTGTGACTCATAATAATCTCCATTCGTAGCTGATTCTAGTGATTTACTTATGAAATGCCTGTTCCAGCAAGTGCTCGAAACCGACAGAAATCAAGGTCTTTACATGATCGTCCGCAAGATAATATATGATGGTTTTTCCTTCGCGACGACAAGCAACCAGATTAACTTCTTTGAGTTTTTTTAACTGGTGGGAGATAGCGGACTGTTCCATACCAAGCAGTTCACTGATAGCACAGACACAAAGTTCTGTGTTTAATAACGAAAACAATATTTTAATTCTGGTTTTGTCGGAAAAAGATTTGTAAAGCGAGGTAAGGTCTGCAAGCAGAGTGTCCGGCGGAAGCTCGGAGCGTACCTTGGTAACAAGTTGTTCGTGATTATGTTCCATGTGGATACCGTACCTTTCTTATATTTGTAAATGACAGTGTGTTGTAGATTTGATTACTGTAAAACAAATGAGCGATTGTTCATATGAATGTTTGTTCATATAATAAACCTTCTGTTTTCGTATGTCAAGCGTTGATTTTTATTTTTTCAAAAACTATATAGTATGATATAATTGTTTCAGATTGTGAGGAAATAGAGCGGGAGGCTTATGCATGGATAAATCCGCATTTGAATTAATCTATGATGTAGTAAAACAGATTCCGAAGGGGAAGGTGGCAACCTATGGTCAGGTGGCAGCGCTTGCAGGAAATAAGCACTGGTCACGGGTAGTTGGTTATGCGTTGCATGCAAATCCGGACCCGGAGCATATTCCCTGCCACAGAGTTGTGAACTGTCGCGGGGAGGTATCGAAGGCATTTGTATTTGGCGGGGAGAACCGGCAGATTGCATTGTTACAGAGTGAGGGTGTAGAACTTGAAGGAAACCGTGTAGACCTTGCTGTGTATCGATGGAACCGTGTGACATTGGAGATGATGGAGTAAGTTGGAACAAAGGAGAAAGCAGAATGCCTGACAAATATATTAAATTGACTGAAGAACAAAAGCAGAATATTATCCGCGAAGAGGATGAATTTCCGAAGTTGTTTGCCGATTATGTGGAGACGGATTACGGAATTCTGTTCTTCAATGAAGCAAATAAAGATTCTTATGACAGCAATCATGCTGTAATTTATCCGGAACGGATTGCGGATCTGGCAGAGGTGTTACAGCAGATTACGGAGTTTTATCGGGAGAAGGGAATTACCCCTCTGATTTATCATCCTCCGGTAAAAGATTATCTAAATGAAAATGAAGACATATTCCGTGCGTGTGGCTATGAAGTCACGATTGAAGAACGCAACCGGATTGCGTTGCTGACAGAAGCCAGCACCATTGTGCCGGATGGGAGTCTTACGGTACGCCAACTGACCGAATGGGATCCGCGCATCGGAAGAGATATCCTGATACCGAATAACGAAGCGTATGAGATTCCGGTGGGAGAACGCAGTATGCAACATGAGAACAGTCGCCTGTTTGTCGGATATCGGGGCGACAAGGCTGTGGTTTATGTAATCTTTCATGTTTCGCCGTACGGCACGACGCGGTTTGATTATGTAGACACTGCATGGGATGAACGCAAGAAAGGGTATGGCAGACAGATATCTCACGTTGTGATGACGTATTGCAGAGAACAGAACCTGCCGCTCTGTGCAACCTGGTTCGCGAATCCAACCAGTGAGCGCATGAATATGGAAGCAGGTTTTCGCTTTACCGATTTGGTGCTGGAACATGGATATGCAACATATAAAGGAGAATCATTATGAAGAGAAGAAACGGGCTTTGGAGATGGTTATTAATATTTGTTGTTTCACTTATGGTATTGACTGCTTGCGGCAGTACGCAGACCGATACGAAAGACGACAAAAAGAACAATAAGAAGAACAAACAAAGCGAATTGGAAGTTCCGGTGTTTTCGATTTCGGATGACATGACAATCGTGATACATAATACAAACGATGAGCAAATGTATGAAGTATTTCTTGACGGTATTTCCATAGGAACGTTGACCCTAAGTGAATCCGGTACTTATGTCGTAGGTTATGACACTGATATCCAGTTACGGGGGTGTTCTCCGGACGGAAGCGAAGTGACTGAGATGACAGAGGTAATCCGTATTCCGTATCCGGAAGGAATGTTTCCTGATGCAGATGCGTGGCAGGGGGATGTGCCGGCGAATGTAGAAAAGTTGCCGGTACCTCAGGTTTCCGTCAACAGTATAGGAGAGTTGCAGATTGTACCGGAAGAACATGTGAGAGATTATTGTGTAACTAATCTGGTGACCGGTGAGGAAAGTATCTACACGCCGGGTCAGAAATATATCGTTCGGCCGAATGAGCCCGTGGTAGTCCGGGCAATCGGTGATGTGTATGCGGGGTATGACGATAGTGATAACAGTGAACCGATACAGTATGAGGCTGAATCTATCACCTTCAGTGCTACGGAGAATACCCTTGATAATTTGGTGGACAACGGTGATGGAAGTTATACTCTGACGGCACGTTCTGACCGGGGAAAGCTGTACGAATTCCGGGTGGAAGGAAATGTTACTCCGCTGGATAATGCTTGGGGATGTATTCCGTCCGGTTCATTCTTCTATAATGTTGATGCGATATACGGCATTTTCGCCATAGAAATGAGCCGTACGGAAGAAGACGGCGTTGTTTCAGCTGCTTCCGGATTCAAATTGGATGGCTCTGACAGGGTGACTTCTTCAGAGCAAATGGATACCTGGTTTTATAGCATGGGAATAGCGGCCTTTCATCGTGTCGATTCCATACCGAATTATTTTGGGCTGGGGGACCGGAATGGTGCAGACCCGATTGCGGTAAAACAGTTCACCCTATATTTTAATGGAATTGAAACGGTTGTAGACCATTTTACGACGCATCCGTATTTTTACCGTGCGACCTTTTTACCCGGCACGCCTTATACAACAAAAGAGATGGACTATCCGCTCGTTATGTACTTACGTAACGGAGATCTGCCGCTGGTAACTGCCGACTATTTTGAGACCGTAGAAATCGGTGTGTTGAAAAATGCAAATGGTGACGTGATTGAAGATGCAAAGAACCATTATATGCAGCCGGGAGATAAGCTGGAAGTTACACTGGCTGATGGATATGTGACGGATGTATCGTTGGTAAAAGATACCCTGAATGACGCGCAGAACGCGAACCAGGCTATGCCGAAAAAGTATTCGGATACTGTCGGAACGATGAATGTATTGGCTGTCCCGATTGTATGGAATGACCAGACCGAACTTGCCAGTGACAAGAATATTGAAAATATAAAAAGAGCATTCGGAAATGTTATGGATGTTGACGGCAATGTGACGGTATACGAACCGGAGGATAATGAAATTCTTTCACTGAGTGAATACTTCCGCATTGCGTCTTATGATCAACTGACGATTAATGCATTTGTCACTGACTGGTACCCGCATAGGCTGTCTTTTAAGGAGTCTCAGTCGTCCTATTGGATGTGGGATGAGCCTGATGAAGTCTATAACTGGGTTCGCGAAACGTATCCTACGCTGGATATATCACGGTTTGACAATGATAAGGACGGGATTATTGATGAGATTATATTTATCAATACCGGTAACGGCATCGGAAAAGCCGAGGCACTCGGACATGAATTCTGGGGTGCTTACCGATACGCAAAGGATTACGGCGGACATGAGACGCAGACTTACGGCACGCCGGAAAATCCTGTGGTCTATCACTATGTAAATATGACTTTGGGACATCTGCTCAATGATTATGAAGACGCGGAAAAAGGCATTGATACCAATGTACTGATTCATGAATTCGGACATACGATTGCAGTTATGGACTACTATAACACCGGAAACGGGAATGCTACATTCCTTGGCGGTTATGATATGCAGGACGGCAATGTCGGTGACTGGAATGTTTATTCCAAATATTGTGCCGGCTGGCTGACGCCGGTTGTTGCAGATGAGAATTGCTTTGCCGGTTCTGACACTGTAGAATTTACACTTCGTTCTTCCGCGTTGTATGGTGATGCACTATTGATTCCGGCAGCCGGCTATGCGTATAACAAAACTCCGTATGATGAGTATCTGATATTGGATCTGTTTACTCCGGAAGGCCTTCATGAAAACGACAGTAAGTTATTCGGCTTGGAAAATGAAGTGGGAGTGCGTATCTATCATGTCAGTGATCTGATGGAGCAAGTAGTGAAGGAGGAAGGTTCTTCTCAGCTTAAGTACGGCATGCAGCACTATACCAATAATTCGGATACAATCTATAGTAAACAGTTCGGAATGCATCAGATTGAGATTGTGTCTGCAACCGGTAAGAACCGTTTTACTGAAGACGGAAACTTTAGGCCGGAGGATTTCTTTACCGAAGGCGATCGCTTTGCGGTAGAGGATTTTGATGAATTTTTCTATAACGGAAAGATGGATAACGGTCTTGCATTTGGTTATGAGATTGCTGTTACGTCTATCTCACAGGTGAATGGTGAAACTGTGGCAACCATTCGTGTGACCCGGAAGTAGGAGAGTCGGGAAAGTGACTCAACTGTTGCTTGAGTGGACAAAAATACAGCAACTCAAGAGTCGCTTGCTGTACATTTTTGTGTCGTGAAGCTATTCTGAAAGCGTAAACACCGGTGGAATACAAATACGGAACGAACGCAAGAAAGGGAAAGACTATGTTTGATACAAACAAAGTAGCAAAGAATATTAAGAATGCAAGAACAAAGATGAACATGACACAGATGAATCTGGCGGACGAGATGGGCGTAAGCTATCAGGCGGTGTCCAATTGGGAACGGGGCAATTCCATGCCGGATATCTCCAAATTACCGGAGCTTTGTAAAATCCTGAATATCAGTTTTGAGGAACTGGTCGGGGAAAAGAATCCGGAAACAGAGATAACAAAGCGGCTGATGGACAACGAAGATGCAGACGTTACATTAGAAGAGATGGCACAGGTCGGACAGTTGGTAGCACCTGAGAAGATTGAAGAAAAAGTACATGCAACCATGAAAACAGAAGGAAAGATACCGTTCTCCGTATTGGTAAGTCTGGCTCCGTTTATGGATCGGGAAACCTTAGAGATAGCCGCGGCGGAAGTTGCTGATGTTGATATGGGAAAGGTGTGTGCGATTGCTCCGTTCCTGTCCAAAAAAGCATTGGATCGCATTGTTGAGAAGAACCTGCAAAACGGAAGTGTAAATATCGGGAATATTACGGCAATCGCCCCGTTCTTATCAAGAGATGCGATACGAAAAGTAGTGGAGCATTGTGTTGCGAATAATCAGGCAGATAAGTTAACAGCGATTGCGCCGTTTATGGGAAGCAATATGATTTCTCAAGTATTGCAGGGAGTCGACTGGAATAAGCAGGAAGTTCATGTGAATGTGGTTTCCGATAATTCCGGCATGATGAATACGGAAGATATGGATGAAGATGATATTGCGCAACTGGCTTTTGCAACGTTTGAGCAGGGGAACGATGTCTCGCAATATCTTGACGATATGGACGAAGATGATGTGGCGAAGTTAGCCTTTCGCGCTGTCGAGTTAGGGCAAGACACAAGTCTTTTCTTAGATTATATGGATGAAGATGATGTGGCAAAACTTGCGTTCATGGCATTGAATGCAGGGAAAGATATCGAAGTGTATCTTGACTACATGGATGAAGATGCGATAAAACGCCTGTTGCTGCAATCTGTAAGAAAGTAAATTGAAACACTCCCAGGTGGAAACTCAACGTCGTTAAACTAGGGCATTGGGTGGAAACTTGGGAGTGTTTTTGTTATAATATGATGAGGAAAAACGAGGGGGTACCGACCATGAAGATAGACCGCTTAATCGGAATTATTACAACGCTGCAGCAGAAGGGAAAGGTAACCGCCCCGTTCCTTGCTGAAAAGTTTGAAGTGTCTCGGCGCACAATCAACAGGGATATTGAGGACATTTGCCGTGCCGGAATTCCGATTGTAACAACACAAGGGAAAGATGGCGGTATTCAGATTATGGAGGGTTTTCAGCTGGATACGACCGTGTTTACGGAGGACGAGCTGGAAGCAATTTTAGTCGGTGTAAAATCAGTAGACAGCGTATCCCGTGAACCAAAACTGACCGGTGTCAGTGGGAAAATCGGGGGAGTACTTCCGATTGCGGAACATATTGTGATTGATTTGGCATCCTTTTATCACGGAAGTTTGTCGGAGAAGATTGATTTGTTTAAGCAGGCGATAAAAGAGAAGCGGTGCGTGAGTTTCCATTATTACTATAACCGCGGAGAGGAAGACAAGGCGATTGAGCCTGCTTTAATTGTATATCAATGGTCAAGCTGGTATGTGTTTGGATTTTGTCCGGAACGGAATGATTTTCGTATGTACAAGTTACAGAGACTGTGGGAACCAAAACTCTCAGATAAGACCTTTGAACCGAAGGAGATTCCGGAGGAGAAGCGGCAGTTTGGACAGAACATGACGGACGATATTATCATCCCGGCTATTTATGAACCGGGTGAGGCATATCGATTGGTAGAATCATACGGTCCGACATGTTTTCAGGTTCAGGAAGACGGAAGATTGTATACGGAGTGGGGATTCTCTTCTTATGAGAGGGCATTGGACTGGTTCTTAGGGTTCGGCAGCAGGGTACGGGTGTTAGGACCGGAGAAGTTTCTGGAGATTTATCGGGCAGAATTGGAGAAAATGCTCACATTACATAAGGAAACATGACATACAGTTGTCGTGTTTGCGGGGATAGAATTGATACAACCATATAAGAAGGAGAAGAATGATGGTAGAGTCAATGTGCGGTTGTATCTGTTCAACTTGTGAGTTTGTAGAAAAATGCGGATGCAAAGGATGCTTTGCATCAAAAGGTTACCCCTTCCACGGCGAGTGTAAGTTTGCATTGTGCTGTATGGAACGCGGACATACGCATTGCGGAGAATGTGCGGA
>JAZNXH010000096.1:0-7699 GCA_045593785.1 Lachnospiraceae bacterium | reverse complement strand
TTGCGCTTCCGTGAAAAGTTGTCCCAGGGTGTATTTGCAGTAGTAGTGTTGGTGTTGCTGGCATCTACATTCGGATATTTCGGAGTCGCGACGGACAGTTGGTTTGGGGATTATACGGACAAGTCACGCTATCAGGGGCTGGATTGTGTGGCATTTATGGAAAAACAGTTTCCTGAGGATTATGATGCGGTTCAATGGATTAATGAAAATCTTACGGAGCCGTCAGTCATCGTCGAGGGTGTCGGAACCAGTTATTCTTATTATGAACGTATCTCAGTAGCGACCGGCCATGCAACCATTATGGGTTGGGAAGTTCATGAGTGGTTATGGCGAAGCGAAGGAGAATTTGAAAAGCCGGAGTCAATTCCCGAGCGGCAGAAAGATGTACAAACGCTTTATACGACAACAGATAAAGCCATCGCTAACGCATTGGTTGACAAATATGATGTGGATTACATTTATGTCGGCGAATGGGAGCGCTATGACGGATTGAAGCCCAAAGATGCCGAAGCAGATGGAACTGCACCGGAAGGATATGTTTACAACCGGGCAGACAGCAAGTATTATGCACCTCTGAACGTAAACGATGAATTGTTGCGCAGCCTTGGCGAAGTAGTGTACCAGGCGAGTGATGTGACAGGAGATATCTTAGACGAGAACGGGGAATACCGTACGTATATTGTAAAGATTGATAAGTAGTAGAATGAAACAAAGCTAATTAGCCATAGTCCGTAATATCGGACAATAAAAACGATAAAGTGGTGTCAAACAAACGAAAGACATTGCAGCTTTTTACAATTGCAATGTCGGAAAGAGGACACCATGAAGAAAATCAAAGCAGTTATATTGAAAAAAGAAAATGTAGTAAAGGATGTACTTGCAGGTGGAGTAGTAATAACCCTGATGGCAATGCTGTTTGCCGGTGGAATCGCTACCGTGATATCATTGGCGGCATTCGGAGGAATCGTTATTACCAGTAACCTGATGTAGAACGGAGCGTTTATGCGTGTAGTTGCAGGAAAAGCAAGAAGTCTTCAACTGATGACTGTACCGGGTATGGAGGTACGGCCGACCACAGACCGAATCAAAGAAACATTATTTAATATGATTTCGAATGAGGTTCCGGGAAGCCGGTTTCTGGATTTGTTTGCAGGGAGCGGAAGCATTGGCATTGAGGCACTGAGTCGCGGTGCGGAGCATGCGGTGTTTGTCGACAAGAACCGGGCAGCAATCCAGTGCATCCGCAAGAATCTTGACCATGTAAAGATGAGCGCAGATGCCAGTGTCCTGCAGATGGATGTTACGGCAGCAATAGCCCAGTTGGAACAGAAAAAAGAACAGTTTGATGTCGTGTTTATGGATCCGCCGTATGATTGTCTGCTCGAAAAAGACGTGTTAGCCAGACTGGCAGATTCGGACCTTGTTTCGGAAGATACACTGATTATTGTAGAGGCATCTTTGGCAACAGAATTTGACTATCTGGAGCAGTTGGGATATTATATCCGCAAAGATAAGGTATATAAGACGAACCGGCACGTGTTCATCCAAAAGAAATCATAATAAGTAAGGAAGGTTGAAATTCATGAAAATAGCAATATATCCCGGTAGTTTTGATCCGGTTACATTAGGTCATCTGGATGTTATTAAGCGTTCGGCAAATATTGTAGATCAGTTGATTATCGGCGTATTGAAGAATAGTGAAAAACGTGCTCTGTTTACGGCAGACGAACGTGTGGAACTGATTCGTCAGGTAACGAAAGATATCCCGAATGTAAAGGTTGAAGCATTCAGCGGACTGACGGTAGATTTTGCAAAGGAGCGCGGTGCAAGTCTTCTGGTAAGAGGATTACGCGCGGTAACCGACTTTGAGTATGAACTTCAGATAGCCCAGATTAATCATAAGCTGTATCCTGCGCTGGATACGATTTTCTTTACAACCAGTGTAGAGTATTCGTATCTGAGTTCCAGTATTGTAAAAGAAATTGCAAGTTATGGTGGTGATATCCGTGAGTTCCTTCCGGAATGCATTGTCCAGACAGTATACGATAAGTACGCTGCAAAGAAATGATGCATGCGAAATTCAGAGCGAAAAAATACTTGAAATGTTTCTGTAAAAAGGGTAGCATTCAAGAGAAAAGAATGTTACAATATAGTTTAGATTGTATTTAGTAGTTTCGTGTACGGAGGATGGAAGCATGTCGAACAGAATCGAACAGATTATTGAGAATATTTATGACTTTGTAGAGAGCTGCAAACCGGCGACTTTCTCTCAGAACAAGATTGTGGTTCCGAGAGATGAACTGTACGAATTGTTAGATGAGCTTCGTGTAAAAACTCCGGACGAGATTAAGCGCTATCAGAAGATTATCAATAACCGCGATGCGATTATTAAGGATGCCGAAGAAAAGGCAGCAGAGATTATCGAAGAAGCACGCCGTAGCGCGGATGCAATGTTGAATGAGAATAACATTTTCCAGCAGGCATGTGCAAAGGCGAATGAATTGGTATCCGAAGCAGCAGGCAACAAGGAGCGGATTGAGGCAGCGGCAAATCGTGACGCAGATCAGATTCGCGGAGGCTCCCTTGCATACGCGGATGAATTGCTTTACACGGTAGAGAGAACACTTGCAATCTGCTATGACAGTATGCAGGCAAGAACTGAAGCAATGTTAAACGACTTAAAAGAAAAGCTGGATACGGTAATTGAGAACCGTAAGGCATTGTATCCGGAAGGTATGGAGCCGGTGGCAGAATATGCAGAAGAACCGGTTGCACAGGAAGATCCGTTTGAAGGCGGATATGACGAGGATATTTTTATTAAGAACATAGATGAATAAGAACGAATCACGTGAATCAGAGGACTGCCTGACAAGGCAGTCCTTTCTATTTTCACAGGAGCACCAAAAATAACAGAACAGCAATTAAGGAACTGAGCAGTCGTGAAAGGATATAGTTTGTAAGGGACAAATCAGTACCGGAAAAAACATCGGCGGTCTGAGCAATGCCGGAAAGACCGGTAAAGGATACCGAGGCAACCGATAAGAAGATTTTGGAGTGCATGGATAGTCCGGAAGCGCAGATGGCTCGGACTCCGCTTGTCATTTCCATAGCAGCGACCAAAGGAAGAACCACAGGAGTATCAACTAAGAGCAGGAATTCTGCAAGGATGGAAAACAGGATGACATAACCGCCTACCCGTGTGAGAATGGAAAAACTGTCCATGATGGAGGTGCTGATGGAAGTGGTAAATGAGGCGGAATCAGTGTTGGAATCGTGGAACGAGGTCATACGCAATTGAGCACGGGAAGAGATATGCTTGTGTGAATGTTTTTTCATTGCTGTCGGGAGTGTTACGGTGAGTAATGCAGCAAGGACGGAGGAGACAGGAGGGAGGACAAGAAAATATCCGCCAAGTTCCGGATGCTGCAACTGAGACTCGGCAACGTAGCCAATCAGAAACATGGAACTGGCATTGTTACAGACTGTGAGTAGAAACTGGCCTTGTTTTTTTGTGAGTTGTCCGCTACGGACCGCTTCTGCCGTGAGTTTTGCACCGAGAGGGAGACCGCAGAGTAATCCAAGCAGTAAAGGATAGAGAAAGTACAGATTTTTGCCGGTGCGGGAAGTGATTCGCTTGCAAAGAGACTCTATGATATGAAGACGACGGATGAAATCAGACAAAATCATAAATGGCAGCAAGGTGGGAAGCAGGACATTA
Source organism: Lachnospiraceae bacterium (assembly GCA_045593785.1). Classification (GTDB taxonomy): domain Bacteria; phylum Bacillota; class Clostridia; order Lachnospirales; family Lachnospiraceae; genus SZUA-448. The sequence goes on along the minus strand of JAZNXH010000096.1, from coordinate 3,981 downwards.
AACCAGAGCAGGAGCCCGCTGCTGGCGCCGTTCCTTGCCTGTGAAGGAAATAATAAAATGAGAAGAAGGAATAGGAAAGGAAGAAGATACAAGAGGTATTTGCGCAGCCGTTGGTGTGTCATGGGGTATCCTGATAACTCATTTTTATACCATATGTGAGACAACACATCTTAGAACCGTAAGGCATCAGACACGGATGATTCCTCTTGTGTATTCGTTTGCCGGTGTATGCCCCTTATGCTGCTGTACCATGTCATAAAGTCTTGCTGCGCGGATGTCCTGCTGCAAAAATTCGGATGCAATGCCGCTTAAGGTTTTCTCGGCGGGTGCAAGCTTATTGATAAGCGGAACGGTGCTGCATTCCGATAGGTGACGGAGGGCTTTAGAAGAAGATTCGCGCAAGCCAAGCAGGCGGGCATAAAAACAGGAACCTTGTTCCCGTGCTGTCTGTAACTGCTCTGTAGTGATGTGTAACAGGACATGTAACAGCATGCGGTTGGCACGTGTCAAGGTGAGCTGTCTGGATTTGAGTAAGGCTGCCGTTTGTTCAAATCCGGAAGCAGAAGTAAGTTGGGCAAGGATGCGGTTTGCAAGTTCCGGATTCCAGTCGGCATAGGCACATAAGGAGTCTGTTGTTTCGTAGAGCAGGCGGTAGGAAAGGAGTTCAGAAAAATCATCTGCAGTGATTAAGGAAAGGGTGCGTAATGCCTCCTGATAGACCGGGAGCACTTCAGACGGAACCTGAGCTTCTAGCCGGGAAGAAAGATTTGCAGATGCTTTTGCCGGGAAGGGCGCAGAGTTAACGGAGGAGCATTCCGAAGACCTTGTGGATTCAGATAGCAAGGTACGGAGCGCAGTGGCACTGCAATATCTGTCGTCACAAGAAACAGTTTCATGGTAAGAGTCACCGATGCGTTTTATTGTAAACGGAACAAGAGGACTTTTCTGCATAAGAATTGCTTTGCAATACTCAATGCCGAGCAGGTTGTTTGGATTGCTCAGGATGTCTTCCCGTATGGGAAGGCCATATGCAGTACAGTGTGTCCGGTAAGCCTCTTCGCGGGCAATCGGATAGCTCTTTCCTTCGCGTAGTCCGGTGTTTAATGTCGACTTAAACTCAGAGGACTCCTCTGTGAATATCTTTGCGATGCTCATCAGTGCATCGATATCTCCGCATTCGCTGCCAAAGCAAATCGTATCGACACCGAGTGCGGTCAGAAGTGCTACTCCACCTTCTGCAAAATACTCGGCACTTGCGGTAGCGTAAACGACCGGAAGTTCAAATACAAGGTCAGCACCACCAAGTAGTGCGGCACGGGTGCGGGTATACTTGTCCCAGATGGCGGGTGTACCGCGTTGTACAAAATCACCGCTCATGACAACAACGGCATAATCTGCACCGGTAATGCGTTTGGCTTCTGCAATCTGATACGCATGACCGTTGTGAAAAGGATTGTATTCTGCTATGATGCCGACTGTTTTCATGCTGTTTCTCCATTTGGGGGACTACTCACGACGCAGAGGAAGAGAGTGGATTTCGCTTTGATGTTATAACAGTGCGGTGGGATTTGCAAGAAATAAAATGCAGATTGTGAAAATCAGATATGAAATTAAGTAAAACAGCTGTGTTTTCAATAGAGAATCCGTCGATTTTCGTTAAAATAATGCTTGTTTCATTTGGGATTTCATACTATAATGAAATTTGAGCGTAAAAATGGGGAATTCCCCAAAAGCATAAAAAAGAAAAGGTTGAAAGGAGTACTTATCATGGCATTTATTGATACCATTAAGGAAAGAGCAAGACAGAATCTTATGACCATCGTACTTCCGGAATCGGAAGACAGAAGAACCTACGAAGCAGCAGCAAAGACGTTGGCTGAGGGCAATGCAAACATTATTATCATCGGTACTGAGGAAGAAGTTAAGAAGAATTCCGAAGGCCTTGATATTTCCAAAGCACAGATTATCGATCCGAATACCTGCGAGAATCTGCAGAAGTACATTGACCTGTTGGTAGAACTCAGAAAAGCAAAAGGTATGACCCCGGAAGCAGCAAAGGAAGCATTGACCACAGACTATACCACCTTCGGTGTTACCATGGTTAAGGCAGGCGATGCAGACGGTCTGGTATCCGGCGCATGCCATTCTACCGCAAACACCTTGAGACCTTGTCTTCAGATTTTAAAGACTGCACCGGGAATCAAGCTTGTATCTACCTTCTTTGTAATGGTAGTTCCGAACTGTGAGTTTGGCGAGAATGGAACTTTCGTATTTGCAGACTGCGGTCTGAATCAGAATCCGACCTCCGAGGAACTTGCAGCAATCGCTGTATCTTCCGCTGAGAGCTTCCGTATGCTCGTTGGTGCAGAGCCGAAGGTTGCTATGTTGTCCCATTCTTCTATGGGTAGTGCAAAGCATGCTGACATTGATAAGGTTACCGAAGCAGTTCGTATCGCAAAGGAGATGGCTCCGGAGCTTGCACTGGACGGTGAGTTGCAGTTAGACGCAGCAATCGTTCCGAGCGTAGGTGAGAAGAAAGCACCGGGCAGCAGAGTTGCAGGTCATGCAAACGTACTGGTATTCCCGGATCTCGATGCAGGTAACATCGGTTACAAGCTGGTTGAGCGTCTTGCAAAGGCAGAAGCTTACGGTCCGATGACTCAGGGTATTGCAAAGCCGGTAAACGACCTCTCCAGAGGATGTTCCGCAGATGACATCGTTGGTGTTATCGCAATTACTGCAGTACAGTGCCAGAGCCAGAAATAATACAGGTTACAGGAAAAAAGTAAATGTATATCAGGTGTCTGCGATTCAGATGCGGGCATCTGGTATATCAAGATAAAATCAAATTCAGAAATGGAGAATTTACCATGAAGATTTTAGTTATTAACTGCGGCAGTTCTTCTTTGAAGTATCAGCTGATCGATATGGAAAACCAAAATGTACTTGCAAAGGGTCTTTGGGTGCGGATTGGTATTGACGGTTCTATGTTAACCCACAAGGTTCCGGGGCGTGAGGATTATGTAAAGACTACCCCGATGAAGGATCACAAGGTAGCAGTAGAACTCGTGCTGGAAGCATTGATGGACGATGTAAACGGTGTAATCAAGAACGTAGAGGAAATCTCTGCAGTAGGTCATCGTGTACTTCACGGTGGACAGACCTATTCTGATTCCATTATTGTGAATGCTGACGTTAAGCGTGTTATCCGCGAGTACTTTGATCTTGGACCGCTTCATAACCCGGCAAACCTCATCGGTATTGAGGCATGTGAAGCAGCACTTCCGGCAAGCGTTCCGCAGGTTGCAGTATTTGATACCGCATTCCATCAGACCATGCCGGCTAAGGCATATATGTATGCCATTCCTTATGAGTACTATGAGAAGTACGGTGTTCGTAAGTACGGCTTCCACGGCACCAGCCACAGCTATGTATCCAAGCGTGCAATCGAGTTCTTAGGACTTGACAAGGACAACTCCAAGGTAATCGTTTGCCACCTCGGTAACGGTGCAAGTATCTCCGCTGTAAAGAACGGCAAGTGTGTAGATACCAGTATGGGTCTTACTCCACTGGAAGGTTTGATTATGGGTACCAGAAGTGGTGATATCGATGCAGGTGTTGTTCAGTATATCTGCAACAAAGAAGGCAAAGATATCAACGAAGTATTAAATATCCTGAATAAGAAGTCTGGTCTTCTTGGTATGAGTGGCGGGCTTTCCAGCGATTCCCGTGATATTATGCAGGCTGCTGCGGAAGGTAATCCACGTGCAAAGGCTACTGCAGAAGCGTTTGAATACCGTGTTGCTAAGTACATCGGTGCTTACACAGCAGCTATGAACGGTGTGGATGCAATCTGCTTTACTGCAGGTATCGGTGAAAACGATAAGGCTGTTAGAAAGGGCATCTGCAGCTATTTGGGTTATTTAGGCATCGAAATTGATGGTGAAGCAAATAATATCCGTGGAGAAAAGAGAATGATTT
>JAZNXH010000095.1:0-24358 GCA_045593785.1 Lachnospiraceae bacterium | reverse complement strand
TCTTGGAATAATATATCGGAAACTACAAGTTTCGAAGCGTTGAAGCACTTGACAAAGCTTGATTTATCCTATAATTTTATTAGTGAAGTACAGGGGCTTTTGTCATGTACGGAACTGGTGGAATTATCACTAAAAGCAAATGATTTGGAACAGATAACCGGCCTGGAGAGTTTGACGAAGATACAACGTCTCGACCTTTCGTATAATATTCTGATGGATATTTTAGGTCTTGCCAATCTTACAGGGCTGGAGTACTTGAATCTGGAAGAGAATCCGATTATTGATTTTTCAGCAGTGGAATTTGTACCGGAACTGGTTCGATAAAATATATCACAGGAGGTAGGTTATGGGTTATTTGGAAAACTACAAAGAATGGTGTGACAGTCCGTATTTTGATGCTGCCACCAAGCAGGAACTTGCAGAAATTGCAGGGGATGACAATGAGATTAAAGATCGCTTTTACCGTTCGCTGTCTTTTGGTACCGGCGGACTTCGGGGTATCATCGGTGCCGGTACGAACCGTATGAATGCATATACGGTTCGAAAAGCAACACAGGGACTGGCAAACTTTATTTTAAAGGAGCACGGTGAGGACAGAGGGGTTGCGATTGCATATGACTCCAGACGTATGTCGATTGAGTTTAGTGAAGAAGCTGCACTTTGTTTGTGTGCGAACGGCATTAAGGCATACCGTTTCGAATCTTTACGTCCGACTCCGGAATTATCGTTTGCATTACGTGAATTGAACTGTATCGCGGGTATCGTGGTTACGGCAAGTCATAACCCGGCAGAGTACAACGGATACAAGGTATATTGGGAAGACGGTGCACAGGTAACCGCGCCGAAGGATGAGCAGATTATTGCGGAAGTAAATGCAATTGAGGGCTTTGATACGGTTAAGACCATGAGTCGTGAAGAAGCGATTGAGAAGGGACTTTACCATGTAATCGGCAAGGAAATCGATGACCTTTATATGGATGCATTGAAGAAGCAGGTTGTATATCCGCAGATGATTAAAGAGCATGCGGACGAGATTAACATCGTGTACACACCGCTTCACGGAACCGGTAATATGCCGGTACGAAGAGTGCTGAAGGAACTCGGTTTCAACAACGTATTTGTAGTAGAAGAGCAGGAGACTCCGGATGGCAACTTCCCGACTGTTTCTTATCCGAATCCGGAAGATGCGAAAGCATTCGCACTTGCATTAAAGCTTGCACGGGAGAAGAAAGCAGACATTGTTATGGCAACGGATCCGGATGCAGACCGTCTTGGTATCTATGTATATGACAAGAAGAGTGATGATTATATCGCATTCACCGGAAATATGACCGGTATGCTGATTTGTGAATATCTTCTGAGTCAGAAGAAAGCACTTGGAACCTTGGCAAAAGACGGTGCGCTGATTAAGACCATCGTGTCCACCAATATGGCAGATAAGATCGCTGAGTACTACGGTGTACGCCTGATTGAGTGTCTGACCGGCTTCAAGTACATAGGTGAGCAGATTAAGTTGTTCGAACAGAAGGGTGAAGGAACCTACGAATTCGGTTTTGAAGAGAGTTACGGTTGTCTTGTCGGAACCCATGCAAGAGACAAAGATGCGATTGTTGCTGTTATGTGTCTTGCAGAAGCGGCTGTTTACTATCATACCAAGGGTAAGTCTCTCTGGGATCAGATGAATGCCATCTATGAGAAGTACGGATACTTCCGTGAGGGTATCGAGACGATGACCTTCAAAGGCTTCGAAGGCGTTGAGAAGATTAAGGGCATCATGCAGAGCTTCCGTGAGAACCCGATTGAGAAACTCGGTGATTACAAGGTACTTGAGGTTCGTGACTACGAACTGGATACCGTGAAGAAAGACGGTAAGGTGGTAGGAACGACCGGACTTCCGAAGTCGGATGTTCTTTACTTCGAGATGGACAACGATGCATGGCTTTGTGTACGTCCTTCCGGTACAGAACCGAAGATTAAGTTCTATGCCGGCGTAAAGGGTACAAGCTTCGAGGATGCAGATGCGAAGATGACAAAGTTAAAGAGTGAGTTGACTGCATTAGTGAAATAGATTGATGCAAAAAGGGCTGTCGTATTTCGACAGCCCTTTTTTGTATGTTACAAGCTTAAAGTGAATCAAGGAGTTACATAGTAATTCTCAGTGCCTGCAGCGGCAGCTTTTTGTGCATCGTCGAGGACGAATTGCGGTACTTTCCCAGCCGGGATAACGTAGTTTTCAACCTTTTGGTTGCCGTAGTCATCGAGGGTGATGGTTACGTTCAGTCTGCAATTTGAGAGGGTTGGCTTCAGGAAGCTGTTCGGGATGTAATTTTCCGGGATTGCGTATTCTAGCAGCGCTGCAATTGAGTTCGAATCGTTGTAACTGAGCTGGATGGTCTCGTAGGCATAGGTGACTGCTGCTTCCGGCATGACTGCAGCGGTCGTTAAGGAAGTAAGCACGGAGCTGTCTGCAGTGACAATCGGTGTCGGAGTAGCGTAGATACTTGCTCCTTCTTTTATCAGCTCATAATCCGGTTCAACATAGAGAGATATATGACTTACTTTTTCACTGTCTATGGTGAAGTTGGCACCATGTGTTTCCAAAAATGCAACCACTTCGGTGAATTCAGGATATACATAACCGACAATACCGGTGCTTTCAGTGGTAAACGCTTTACGATAACCAAATAGTACCTGACCAACCGGAAGAGAAGTGGTCTTCAATTCAGCTCGGTGATTTCGGATTGCTGTCTTATAAAGTTCGGCAAACTGCAGTCGTTCTGCCTTGCTCAAAGTCAGGTTCAGCTGATTCAGATTGATGTCTGCCACCATAACGGCTTCCAAAGAGTCATCGTCTTGTGTAAGAACCGGGTATGCGGATGCTTTATAAAGCGGGTCATCAAAGAGTGCGAATACGGTATCGATATTTTCTTCGTTCAGGCAGAGGTTGTAACTGCGATACCGGGTTTTACCGTTTGTCAGCTCGTACTTTACATACGTTGTAATGTTATTATTGTTATAAGACTTCATATCGACCGGAATATTCTGTGTTGCCGGTATTTCCTGCACAGTATCTACATTGGCAACCAGCCCGGCAATAAAGTCATAGTATTTTTCCGGGTCGAGATTTAACTCCTGTGCCCGTGCAAAATAATCGTTTGCACTCGAAATATAGTAGTCGTACTTGGTATCATATCCCCAGTATCTGTCGTAATCCGGCAGGTTGACAATCTCGATTCCTACGGATGCCAGCTTTTCTTTTTCCGGAAGATACTTGTCGTATCCGTACCAGTCAAAGTAGAAACTACAGAAGAAGATAGCTACAATGACGCCTGCAATGCCAAGCTGCGGAATATCTTTCAGTGCTTTTTTGAAGTCAAAGTGAATGATGATATTCACAATGGTAAAGCTTAAAAACAATCCAAAAGCAAGTCCGAACAGTGTCCAGGGACGTTCGTTACGGTAGGATGCCATTTCGCCAAAAAGATAGCCGCACAGGAGCGAGAGCAGGATGGTTGTAACAAAACGAATCGGTGCAATACTCTGCTTGAATGCCAGTGCGTTGCCGGCTGCTTCCGAAGGGTGTTTTTTGAACAGGAAGAAGGCCAGTACAAACAAAAGAGCGATTACAACTGTAAAGTACAGGAAACAGAGAGGCTCCATACCGGTGGCGATAAAGTCATCAAGGCGGTAATTCGCAATTTTCTCAATGTAGTTTCCGTGTGGTAAAAGTATGCGAAGAATTTTATCAAAACGTTCACTTGCAAGCTGATAGATGATGGTACTGAAAAACTTCCTTGCATAATCCAGTGTCATGGAGAAAATTCCAATCGGAAAGAATACGAACAATGCATAAAGCAGTCCGGACACAATCAGATTACCGCTTAGGATGGCAGAGATTGCTGCAAATAAGTACGATACCAGGAATCCGCACAGATGCAGAAAGAACAGATAAAGTACGGAAGGAAGTATCTTAAACAGCGGGACGCCGAATCCTGCTCCGATGACGCACATGATGATAAAGTGGAGCAGATAGGCACTGAAGAAAATCAGGAATCCGCTGAACAGCTTTACTATGAAGTACATCGTCCGCGATACCGGAATACAGTGATAAGTGTCTACCTGTTTCTTGGAAAACAGATAGGCGAACATCGCAAAGCCGATGACAATACCGCCGCCGATAACTGCGACAAAGAGTAATCCACCGTCCGAGATGTTGTTGATAAAGTCTCTTGTACAACGGATGTCATAGGTTGTTAATGTCGTATTGATGTTACTGAGCTCCAGGGCAGCCGCCAGTGGCATGACGCAGAAGGCGATGAGCTGTGTCAGGGCAATCAGCCAGATTTTACTTTTTAATTCTTCTTTTGTCAGATTAAAGAATAAGGCTCTTGATGTCATAACCTGCCACCTCCGTTTCACTGATAAATATTTCTTCCAGACTGAGCGGAAGCATCTCTAAGAAGAGAGGATTGGCTGCTTCCAGTACAGCCCGGGTATCGTCGTAGTGACCGCGGATGGTAAGCGTATAGAGACTTCCGCGGTTTTCAATTTTTAATAAATCAAGGACGGACAGGACGCTGTTAACATCCGTCTCCGGAGCAAAAGCACATTGTACTTTATGAAGGTTTGTCTTCATCTCTTCAATATCCTTGGATAGGAGGACACCGCCTTTGTGAAGCAATCCGACATAATCGCAGATGTCTTCAATCTCGCGAAGATTGTGCGAAGCAATGATTGGGGTAAGTCCTCTACGGTCCATCTCGCGTGCAAAGATTGCCTTGACTGCCTGACGCATAACCGGGTCAAGTCCGTCGAACGTCTCGTCGCAGAAAATGTACTTGGTGCCGGAGCAGACAGCAGTGATTACAGATAGCTGTTTTTTCATACCTTTTGAGAAGGTTTTGATGCGGCGTTTCTTATCCAGACCGAACTGAGTAAGCAGTTCATAGAAACTGTCGGAGTCAAATGCCGGATATACGCCGGAATAGTACCGTTGCATATCAATTGGTGTACCGTTTGCCGGATAGTAGGGGTCATCGGAAATGTAGAAAAACAGTTCCTTTGCCTGGGGGTTGTCGTATACCGGGAGTCCGTCAATCCGAATCTCGCCGCTGTCCGCAGCGTAAACACCGCTTACCATACGGAGCAGAGTGCTTTTTCCTGCACCATTGGTACCGATGAGTCCGATGATGCTGTTTTCTTTTAATGTCAATGAGATATCATCGACAGCTTTGATATCGTCAAAATTTTTACTTACATGTGTAATCTCAATCATTGTGCACCTCCTTGTCAGAATTTACTGTACCGTCTGTAAAAGAACGTTGCAGCAGAGCTTCAATTGCATGGATATCCATGCCGAGTCGGGCAGCTTCCGTGAATTTGCTGCTAAGATCGGCCATTAGTTCGCGTTTTCGTTTCTCTATCAATGGCTCGTTGCCTGCGATAAAACTGCCGCGTCCTTTGATGGAGTAGATGATACCGCGTCGTTCCATTTCAGCGTAGGCATGCTGTATGGTGTTCGGATTGATGGACAGTTCCATCGCCTGTGCCCGTACAGACGGAAGCGGAGTGTCAGGAGTGAGTACACCTGTGATTACAAGTTCCTGATAATAATCTGCAATCTGCTCGTAGACGGGGCGTCTGTCTTTGTAATCGATAAAAATCAAAGCGGTTCTCCTTTCTGAAAGATTTTGTTATAACAGAAAACGTATCGTATGTAATGAAATGATAAACTGTATTAACTGTACTATGAAAACTAGTACAGTTAAAGTGTATAACAGAAATCTATCCATGTCAATACATATTTTATGTCGCACGAAGAATGACAGTAATATTGCTTTATGGTAAAATACAACAAAAATATATATGTTTTTTTTATGTGGAAGAACGCTGTCATATTCTTGCCCTTTGTGATGCAGTGTGTTATGATTTGCGTATTATATCGTGTGAGATTGGGGATTCTTATGTTACTGGGCTTACATGTAAAAAATTTTGCGATTATCGATGAAGTGGAACTCGATTTTCGAGACAATCTGAATATATTAAGTGGTGAGACCGGTTCGGGTAAATCCATCCTGATCGGTTCGCTAAACTGTGCATTGGGCGGTCGCGTATCAAAAGAAATGATTCGTAAGGACGCGGAGTTTGCCTATGTTGAACTGTATTTTCGTTCGGAAGACGAAGACGTAAAACGTGTGTTTGAAAAATACGAATTACCGGAGGATGACGGACAGATTCTGATTTCGCGACGCATCATGCAGAACGGAAGAAGTGTAGTAAAGGTAAATGGTGAACCGACAACACAGACGGCAGTGAAAGAATTGGCAGAGTTTTTGTTGGATGTACACGGGCAGCATGAACACCAGTCGTTGTTATATAAGAAGAATCATTTGGAGATTCTGGACCGCTTTGCCAAAAAGCAGGAAGAATCCGTACTTCCGGCAATTAAGGAAGCGTATCTGGAGTACAGCCGTTGTAAAAGAGCATTACAGGAAGAACAGGTGGATGAGGTTGCGCGCCAGAGAGAACTCTCGCTTCTGGAATATGAGTGTAATGAAATCGAAGCAGCGGCATTGGTGATAGGAGAAGAGGAAGAACTGCAGGCACAATATAAAGTACTTTCCAATCAGCGTCAGATTATCGAGGCAATCAATCAGGTCCATCTGCTGACAGCAGAACAGGATGGTTCAGCCGCAGAGTTATTGCAGCATGCGTGGAGAAGTGTGGACCGCATTGCTGAGCTGGATGAGCGAATCGGAGGTATGCGTGATACCTTGAGCGATATTGAGAGTATGCTGAGTGACTTTAACCGTGAAGTATCCGCGTATCTGTCTGACTTGCAGGAGGAAGACGCAGAGGAACTTAGTCGTGTGAGTGCACGTCTGGATTTGATTCATCATCTGGAATCCAAATATGGAAATGATGAGGCTGCCGTATTGAAGTACTTTGAGAAGGCGCAGGAGAAGCTGAATAAATACGCAGACTATGATAATTACATTGCAGAACTGGAACGGAAGAAAGCTGCAGCAGAAGTTTTGTTGATTCAGTATAGTGAAGAATTGGGAGCAATCCGTAAAAAAGCTGCAGTCAGTCTGACGGAGCAGATTACCGAAGCTTTGAAAGAATTGAATTTCTTACAGGTGGAGTTTTCCGTTCAGTTAACCAAGAGCAGTACCTATAGCGCAAACGGCAACGATGAGGCGGAGTTTATGATTTCCCTGAATCCGGGTGAGATACCGGCACCGTTGGCAAAGATTGCGTCCGGTGGCGAGCTTTCTCGTATTATGCTTGGTATTAAGTCTGTGCTTGCGGACAAGGATGCCATTGAAACCTTGATTTTTGATGAGATTGACAGTGGAATCAGTGGCCGGACGGCACAGAAGGTTGCAGAGCGTCTGGCGGTGATTGCTAAGAATCATCAGGTAATCTGCATTACGCATTTACCGCAGATTGCAGCGATGGCGGACAGTCATTATCTGATCGAAAAGCAGTCGGACGGAGCAAAGACAACAACGGATGTGATTTTATTGTCAGAAGATGCTTCCACCGAAGAACTTGCACGTATGCTGGGTGGTGTAACAATTACCGATTCGGTATTACAGAGCGCGAGAGAGATGCGTGGACTGGCAGAGTCGGTGAAGGAAGCACTTCGGAGTTAAAAAACACCATTTATTGTACGGTTTGAAAATAAAATATTAACACATACTATGAAAAGACAAAGCTGTGAAGACAGATGCGTCTTTTCTTTTTTTGCATACAGTTAGAAAGGTATGGTGGATGGAATGCATAAAGTATGGAGCGGATTGCCGGATCGGTATAAAAAGAAGTATCGTAAAGGGTTAGTGATTGTACTGATTGGCGCGGTGTGCGCTCTGATTGGTTTTGGGTATCATTCGCTGGTTACCAGAGTTCCGGACAGAATATTATTGATTGTAAATAAGGAAGCAGACTTTGATTTCAGGCTGCCTTTGGAAGCAGAAGTAGATCTTGGCGAAGTATCACAGGCGGGAACTTTTTTCTTTAATAATCAAAAACTTACACAGGATGAATTACGAATCAATCTGAATGATCAGTTTTCTGTCAGGGGAGATGAGACAGGAAGTTATTCCGTGGTAGTGCGCCTGTTTGGAAGATTTGTAATGAAGCAGTCCGTACTGGATGTGATTGAGTCTGTCGATGTGATACCGCTTGGTGTACCGATTGGTATTATTGCAAACACAGATGGGGTATTGGTACTGGGTACCGGTAATCTGACTGATACCAATGGGAATGCGTATGAACCGGATACAGTAGTAAAGACCGGGGACTACATTACAGAAGTGGAACATCAACTGATTTGTGGAAAAGAGGACCTGATCGCAAAAATACAATCTTGTGATAAAAAAGAAGCGGAGCTCACCGTACGCAGAGGAGAAGAATATCTTACGGTGAATCTTCCGATTGTTGATACTGCGAGTGGTGACAAAAAAATCGGGATATGGGTGCGGGATGATACACAGGGAATCGGAACATTAACCTATATTACATCGGATGGGCATTTTGGGGCGCTTGGACATGGTATTACGGATGTGGATACCGGTGTGCTGATGCAGTTTTCTGATGGAATGATTTACACAGCGGAAATCACTTCGATTATCAAAGGAAAATCCGGAGAACCCGGTGAGTTGAGTGGTGTAATTCATCAGGGTGACAGAGCCAGACTTGGAATGTTGGAAGAAAACACATCCCAAGGGATTTATGGTGAACTAACGGCGCAACCGGAATTTTTTCAACAGATGTTTGCTTTGGATGAATTAAAAGCATATGAGATTGGCTTCCGTAATCAGGCCAAGGAGGGCACTGCAACCATAATTTGCAGTGTAGATGGGGTGCCCAGGGAATATACAATTGAGATTGAACGAATTAAAGCAAATGTAGAGAGTGTCACCAAAAGCCTTGTAATTCGAATTACGGATGAGGAGCTTCTGACGTTAACAGGGGGAATTGTACAAGGACTTTCCGGTAGTCCGATTATTCAGGACGGAAAACTGATCGGTGCAGTGACGCATGTGCTGGTGAATGATCCGACGAGAGGGTATGGGATTTTCATTGAAAACATGCTGAAACATTGATGCGAAGCATGTCTGACAGTTGCGTTGGTGGCAAGTCTATTATATAATGAAAAAGCCTATGAAGATACTTAGGAGGATGGAAGGATGAAAACTAATACACCGATCAAAATTGGAAAATATACTTTGAAAAACAGGATTACCTTTGCTCCGACGGTGAAGTTTGATTTTACAGATGATTCCGGAAAAGCCAATGAAAAACTGATTTCTCATTATGTGGAACGTGCGAAGGGCGGTTGCGGACTGATTTGTGTAGAAGCAGTGGCGGTTACACCGGGTGGTCGTTTTTGTAAAACACACATGGGTCTTTGGAGTGATGAACAGATTCCGGGGCATAGGGAGATTACCGAAGGCTGTCATAAATACGGTACGGTAATGCTCATCCAGTTAAATCATACAGGATATACTGCAAACCCGGAATGCGGTCCGGCCATAGGACCTTCTACTATGGTGCGCAGTAATTATCAGGGCGAATATGTGACACAAGGTATGAGTCTTGATGATATTAAAACGATGCAGGGCGCTTATGTCGCTGCAGCAGTGCGTGCAAAAAAAGCCGGATACGACGGGGTTCAGCTGCATGGATGTCATGGGTATCTCATTAATCAGTTTATGTCTCCGGTTACGAACAAACGGGATGATTTGTATGGAGGCAGCACAGAAAACCGTGCTAGATTTTGTTGTGAAATCATTCGTGAGGTACGAAGAATCTGCGGCGATGATTTCTTGATTTCCGTTCGCACCTCCGGATTTGACTGCGAGCTTTCGGACGCGATTGCAGTAGCTGAAGAATATGTGAAGGCCGGGTGTGATTATTTGCAGGTATCGAACGGCGTTACATCATTGCAGGAACTTAAGCCGTTCCGTGATGCACGTGTTACAGACATACAGAGCCTCGGAGCTTATTTTCATGACCATTTTAAGGGACGCGTTCCGGTTTCCTGTGTCGGTGGCTTGACCGAAGTATCCCAGATTGAGTACCTGCTTGAAAAGGAATATGTTGATACTGTGGACGTTGCCAGAGCAATTCTTGCAGATCCGGGGTTTGTCAATGCTGTATTGGAACACAAAGATTATGTAAAATGTTATGGTTGCAAAGCTTGCCAGTACGGACCGTTTACGGCACATAAATGTCCGGCAGAGTTAAAGCGAATGGCATAAGCGGATGGGGCAGAAAAGGATGGAAAGGAAGAAAACAATGAAAATCTATGATATTTCACAGGAAGTGTTCGGTTGTGTTGTATTTCCGGGCGATCCGGCACCATGCAGGGAACAAGTAAAGAAGATGGATGACGGTGAATTATATAATCTTTCCATGTTACATATGTGTGCGCATAACGGAACGCATGTGGATGCACCGTATCATTTTATCAATGATGGAAGAACAATAGATGCTATTGAACCGGAACGTTTTGTGGGGAAGGCTTATGTGACAGAACATAAAGGAGTTGTTTCGGCACAGGATGCAAAAGATATTTTGAAAAAAGCGAAAGAACTGGATGAAGAAGCGGCAAAGCGAATTCTGATCAAAGGAAAAGCAGTGATTTCCCTAGAGGCAGCAGAGGTGTTTGCATACGATGGAATCTTTTTAGTCGGTAATGAGTCACAGACAGTGGGGCCGGAAGATGCGCCGATGTCAGTGCACAAAGTTCTCTTGGGTAAAAATGTGGTTTTATTAGAGGGAATCCGTTTGTCGGAAGTTCCGGAAGGGGTATATCTTCTGAGTGCAGCTCCATTGAACCTTGCCGGCGCAGACGGCGCACCATGCAGAGCACTGTTGCTTGCCGACGTATATTGAATGATAGGAATACCGCAGCAGAAAATCCGACTCTGCTGCGGTATTTTTTTCGATAGACAAAATCATCTTTATATTTTCTTAACACCCCATGAAGCCTTGATTTCAGACGGAAGCAGGCAAAAAAATCTGTCGTATGCTCACGAACGTGTCGATTCCTTAACTATATTTTTAGTTGAAAGTAAAAATATCGATGCTATAATGTGCACATGACATACGTCTTTGACAATAAATGTAAAAACAAAAAGCCGGCTGTTATTTGCTGTCAGGGAGAGCGTCACAAAAAATAATCAGATACTGGAAAGGTATGGGGAAATATATGAACCGGAAAATTAGTGTGGCAGTTGCTGACGATAATGCAAGAATAGCAAATCTTCTTGAGTATGAGTTACAAAAGGATAATGAGATTGAATTTGTAGGAAAGACAGAAAATGGATTGGAAATCCTTGAGCTGATTAAGCAGAAACAACCGGATGTGGTTCTTCTTGACCTGATTATGCCGAAACTTGATGGTCTTGGCGTGCTCGAAAAGGCACGAAAAGATGCTATGGAAGGGAAGAAAGTACCGGAATTTATTGTGATTTCTGCGATTGGACAAGAACTTGTAACAGAAAATGCATTTTTGTTAGGAGCTAGATATTACATAATGAAACCGTTTGATACAGAAACCGTCATCAGCCGTATCAAGCAGATTAAAAAATCAAAAGAAGGAAAAGCTTCCCAGATGGTTGTGCGCAATACAGTATTGGAAAATGCGCCGGTACGTAGCCGTGAGCAGAATCTGGAAACAGATGTAACAGAGATTATCCATGAGATTGGTGTTCCTGCACATATCAAAGGATATCAGTACCTGCGTGATGCAATTATGATGTCAGTTGATGATACGGAAATGTTGAATTCCATTACTAAACAGCTATATCCGTCGATTGCAAAACGTCATAAGACGACACCGAGCCGTGTGGAACGTGCCATCCGTCATGCGATTGAAGTGGCATGGAGCAGAGGAAAGATGGACACAATCGATTCTCTTTTCGGGTATACTGTGAGTAACGGAAAGGGGAAGCCTACGAATTCCGAATTCGTAGCACTGATTGCTGATAAAATCAGATTGGAATATAAATTCCGTACGCAGGAGTCCTGATTTTATATCTGAATAAAAAAATATTTCTTCCCTCTTTTCTTAGAACGGAATATATTGTATAATATATCAGACACATATACTAAGGGAGGAGTGCCTATGAAGAAAATACTTTTTGTAGCATCAGAGTGTGTGCCGTTTATTAAGACCGGAGGGCTGGCGGATGTAGTTGGTTCGCTTCCGAAGTACCTGAATAAAGATGAATTTGAAGTCCGTGTAATTTTGCCGAAGTATCTCGCAATTAAGGATGAATATAAAAATCAAATGGTTTACAGAACCCATTTCTACATTGATCTTGCATGGAGACGTCAGTACGTCGGCATTCAGGAATTGGAGTATGAGGGAATTAAGTTTTATTTCATTGACAACGAATTCTATTTTGCCGGCAGCAAGCCATACGGTGAGATTTATGAGGATATTGAGAAGTTTGCATTCTTCTCACTGGCTGCGTTATCTGCAATTCCATCTTTGGATTTCAGACCTGACATTATCCACTGTCATGATTGGCAGACCGGTCTGATTCCGGTATATCTGAAGGAACGTTTCCAGGACAATCCGTTCTATCACGGAATCAAGACGATTATGACGATACATAATCTGAAGTTCCAGGGTGTATGGGGAAAGAAAGCAGTAAAAGATATTACGGGACTTCCGGATTATTTCTTTACAGCAGATAAGTTGGAAGCATATGGTGATGCCAACTATCTGAAGGCAGGACTTGTTTTTGCGGATTATATCACTACGGTAAGTGATTCCTATGCACTTGAGATTCAAAATGATTTCTTTGGAGAGGGACTGGATGGCCTTCTTCGTCAAAGAGCACAGGAACTGAGCGGCATTGTGAACGGTCTGGACTATGATGAATACAATCCTGCAACGGATCCGCTGATTGTAAAGAATTATGATATCAATGATTTCCGTAAAGAGAAGGTTAAGAATAAAACCGCGTTGCAGAAAGAACTGGGGCTTACCGTTGATCCGAAGGTATTCACTATCGGTATTGTATCCCGTTTGACCGATCAGAAGGGCTTTGACCTGATTGATTATATGATTGAAGAGATTTGTGCACCGGATACCCAGTTAATTGTGCTTGGTACCGGCGAGGCAAAGTATGAGAATCTCTTCCGCCATTTTGAATGGAAGTACAAAGACAGAGTGTCTGCGAACATCTATTACAGCAACGAACGTTCCCATCGGATTTATGCTGCCTGTGATGCGTTCCTGATGCCGTCTCTGTTTGAACCGTGCGGTTTGAGCCAGCTTATGGCACTCCGTTACGGAACGGTTCCGATCGTACGTGAGACAGGTGGACTGAAAGATACCGTACAGCCGTATAATGAATACGAGAGTACGGGTATTGGCTTCAGCTTTGCAAACTACAATGCGCATGAGATGATGAACACCATCAATTATGCAAAGAGTGTATATTACAACAAAAAACGAGAGTGGAACAAGCTGGTTGAACGTGGCATGGCAGCGGATTATTCGTGGCCTGCTTCAGCAAAGAAGTACGAAGAGTTGTACAATAAAATGTAATTGGAACGAGAATCCCACGGAGAACTCCGTGGGTTTTTCGCCGTACATAACTAAGTTTTGTGTTGGAGGAAGTATGCAGTTAAAACGTTTGCTGGAGAGAACTGATTACAAACTGATGCAGGGAAATCTTGAGACAGAGGTGACTTCTGTTATTTATGATACCCGGAAAGAAATTGTTCCGGGTGCTTGTTTTGTCTGCATCTCGGGAACTGTCTTTGACGGACACAATTATGCCAAAGAGGCGGCACAAAAAGGTGCAATGGTTATTGTTACTGAGCACTATGTGGAATTACCGCAGGAAGTAGTACTGATTGTGACGAAGGACAATCGTAAGGCATTGGCACAGATTTCAGCTGCGTGGTTCGGGTATCCGGCAGAAAAACTTTGCATGATCGGTGTGACCGGAACCAAAGGCAAAACAACAACGGCGTGCATGATTCGCAATATTCTGTTAGAGGCCGGTAAAAAGACCGACTTGATCGGAACCATTGAGATTACCGTGGATGGAATAGCAACTCCGGCATCCCATACGACGCCGGAGTCCTATGTCTTACAGGAATATCTTTGTAAAATGGTTGACGCCGGTACGGAGTGCGTTGTTATGGAGGTTTCTTCGCAGGGGCTTAAATTGAGCAGGGTGGAAGGAATTTTATTCGATATTGGTGTCTTTACAAATCTGGAGCCGGATCACATCGCGCCCGGCGAGCATCCGGATTTTGCTGATTATCTGTATTGCAAGAGTTTGTTGTTCCGGCGTTGCAAAATTGGTGTGGCAAATATCGAAGATGAGCATTTTGATGAAGTGTTCCGTCAGGCGACTTGTGAGATAAAGACATTTGGGCTCGTGGAAGACGCAGATTATACTGCAAAGAATGTCGAGTTATACAACGAAGAAGGCATTGTAGGTGTACGGTTTGATATGGAAAGACCGGATGCGGAGCCGTTTGATGTGACGGTAGATATTCCGGGGAAATTTAATGTATACAATGCACTTGCAGCAGGCGTGGTATGTCTGCAGATGGGTGTTTCGGTTGAGGTAATCAGGCGTGCAATGAAGAAAGTAGCAGTACGTGGCCGTGTGGAACTGGTACCGGTATCAAATCAGTTTTCTGTAATGTTAGATTATGCACATAACGGGATGAGCTTGCGGAGCTTATTGACCACGTTGCGGGAATATCAGCCGAAACGTCTGATATGTCTGTTTGGATGCGGCGGTAACCGTGCAAAAGACCGCAGATATGATATGGGAGAGGTGTCTTCTGAGTATGCGGACTTGACGATTGTTACTTCCGATAATCCAAGATTTGAAGAGCCGGAAGCAATTATTGCAGATATTCTGGTTGGTATTCAAAGAAAGAACGGAAGATACGAGACAATTACTGACAGAAAAGAAGCAATCCGCTATGTTTTGAGTATTGCACAAGAAGGCGATCTTGTTGTAATTGCAGGAAAAGGACATGAGGATTATCAGGAGATTCGCGGAGTAAAATATCCGATGGACGACAGAACCATGATTCGGGAGGCGGCAGATGAACTCAATCTCGGTTAAAGATATATGTCAATATGTTGAAGGTACACTTTTGTATCAGGCGGAGTGCCTGAGTCGCGATGATGCAGAGAACCTTATGGTAGATGAGGTCATCATTGATTCCAGACAGGGGACAGAGAAGACTCTTTTTGTTCCTTTTATCGGAGAAAAACATGATGCACATGATTTTATACCGGATGTATATCAGCGCGGAACCCGTGTCTGCTTTACTTCGCGTAAGTGTATGGAACCCGGAACGGACGAGATGGTGTATATCTGTGTGGAAGATACACTGGAAGCATTGCAGAAACTCGGGAAAGCATTTCGACAAAATTATCACGGAAGAGTAATCGGAATTACGGGAAGTGTCGGAAAAACGACATCGAAAGAAATGATTGCGTTAGCGATGTCTGCCGGTATGCAGGTTCTGAAAACAGCAGGAAACCGGAATGGTCAGATAGGGGTTCCGCTTATGATGCTGGAACTCAATGACTGTTATGATGCAGCCGTGATTGAGATGGGCATGAGCCTTCCGGGAGAGATGGAGAAGCTGGCACAGATAGCACGTCCGGATATGGCGGTGATGACAAATATCGGCGTTGCTCATATCGGACAGCTTGGCTCTCAGGAGAATATCCTGAAAGAAAAGCTAAATATCTGTAGCTGTTTTGAACAGGATACCGGTGTGCTTCTGGTAAATGGAGAGGATGACTGGCTGGACAGGGTAGAAGAATATCTTCCAAGAGAGAAAAACATAAAAGTGGTACGCTTTGGATTATCCGCGCGTTCCGATTTTTATGCAGATGAAGTGAAGGGATTAGAACAGGGGACGGAGTTTGTTTTTTGTGACGGAAATGAGAAAGGAACATTTCCAATCCGGTTATCGGTTCCCGGAATGCACAATGTGATTGATGCCGTATCTGCCCTTGCGGTTGTAAAAGAAGCAGGGAAAGATATCGGGTCAGCAGCCCGGTTATTGGCAACCTATGAGCCTTTGTCTTCCCGTGGACGATTGGAAACGGTTGGTCCCATTACTTTGATTGATGACACATATAATGCGAGTCCGGATTCCATGAAAAGCGGTATGGATATGGTGGAAAGTCTGCAGGCAAACGGGAAAAAAATTGTGGTACTTGCAGATGTTTTGGAACTTGGGGCATTATCCAAAGCATGTCACCAACAGGTTGGACGCTATGCGGCACAGAAAAAGATAGACTGCCTGATTACAATCGGGACGGAAGCAAAGTATATCGCAGAAGAGGCAAAACACGATTGTCTGCAGGTTTTCGTATGTGACAACAGAGAAGAAGCCTTGGAACAGGGATTGTCAGAACTGCAAGCCGGTGATGTGGTGTATATGAAAGGATCGCATGGAATGCGGCTGGATCTTCTGGCACAAGCAGTCCGTGAAAAATATGCAGAGAAGTAATACACGACTGTAGGATAAAAATATATGATGTAAGGAGGTGTACCGATGTTATTTGCCGATGTCATAATTGATATCTCACATGAGAATCTGGATCGGACGTATCAGTATCTGATACCGGAAGAACTTGAGTCACAGGCAGTCATCGGTGCGCCGGTAGAAATTCCGTTCGGAGCCGGAAACCGTTCGGTTAAGGGATATCTTGTCGGTTTGAGCGAGGAACCGAAGATTGATCTGAACCGGATTAAGCCATTAAAGATGATCGAAAAGAACGGTCTTGTAATGGAAAGCCGTATGATTGCATTGGCAGCCCGTATGAGGGAAATGTTTGGCGGGACCATGAATGATGCGCTTCGTACGGTAATGCCGGTAAAACGTAGTGTAAAACCGGTTAATAACCGTACCGTGTACCCTGCAGTGGAAAAAGAAGTGTTACAGGAGTTATACGAACAGGCACAAAAAAGACACTATGCGGCAAAACAACGCCTGTTAAAGGAATTGCTGGAGGAAGGCAGTGCAGATTATGAACTGCTGGTGAAAAAACTCAATATCAGCAGGAAGACAATTGCTGATATGGAAACAGCAGGTATATTACGGATAGAGACAGAGCGTAAATATCGGAATCCACTCGGCTTTGATGCACAGGAGAAAGAAAAGGTTGTTTTGAATGCGGAGCAGGAAGCAGCGGTTCGTACGATATTAAGTGATTACGGAAACGGAATTCGAAAAACCTATTTGTTACACGGGATTACCGGAAGCGGGAAAACAGAAGTATATCTGGATGTAATTGAGGCGGTAATCCGGACCGGAAAGCAGGTCATTATGCTGATTCCCGAGATTGCCCTGACATATCAGACAGTGAAACGTTTTCGGAAGCGTTTTGGAGAAAGGGTATCTTTCCTGCATTCCCGCTTATCCGATGGTGAGAAGTTTGATCAATACAACCGTGCGGAGCAGGGTGGGATTGATGTGATGATTGGGCCGCGCTCTGCACTGTTTACGCCGTTTCGTGATGTTGGACTGATTGTGATTGACGAGGAGCATGAGGCGAGTTATAAAAGCGAACAGGTTCCAAAGTACCATGCAAGGGAACTGGCACTGGAATATGCCAGGATGCTCGGAGCAAGCGTTCTTCTTGGTTCGGCAACACCTTCCACAGATTCTTATTACCGTGCAGAGAGCGGTGAGTTTACACTGCTGCGATTAACGCAGCGCCCTAAGGAAGCTTCCCTTCCGAAGGTTCATATCGTAGATATGCGTGAAGAGTTGAAGGCGCATCATACCTCTATTTTCAGTCGGCAGTTGCTGGCCTTGATGGAGGACCGGTTAAAGAAAAAAGAGCAGATTATGATCTTTATTAATCGCCGTGGATATGCAGGATTTATTTCCTGCCGCAGTTGCGGTGAAGTGGTTCAGTGCCCACATTGTTCGGTATCCTTGACACTACACGGAACAGACCGCCTGGTATGTCATTATTGCGGATATGAACAGGTACTTCCGAAAACGTGTCCGAAATGTGCATCCAAGTATATTGGGAAATTTGGAACCGGAACAGAAAAGGTGGAAGCCCTGATACGCAATGAATTCCCGACAGCGCGGATTTTGCGTATGGATGCGGATACGACCAAGAATAAAAATGGGCATGAACAAATTCTTTCTGCATTTGCCAATGAAGAGGCGGATATTCTTGTTGGAACCCAGATGATTGTAAAGGGACATGATTTTCAGAGAGTTACTTTGATGGGAATTATTGCGGCAGATTTGTCGCTACAGGCATCGGATTACCGGGCAGGAGAAAGAACTTTTCAATTGCTGGCACAGGCAGCGGGACGTGCAGGAAGAGCAGAGTACCCGGGGGAGGTCGTGATTCAGACCTATAAGCCGGAGCATTATGCTGTCACGGCTGCAGCCACTGAAAATTATGCAGAGTTTTATGAGAATGAAATTCTTTATCGGTCGTTAATGAATTATCCTCCGGCGGCACATCTATTGGCAGTGGTATTAACGGCAAAAGAGGAAACGGAAGCGGATGCAACAGCAGATTTTCTGACAGTGCAGATAAAAGCCTGGTTAGAAGAATATGACAGGAGTGAATCTGCAGTAGTCATCGGACCGGCTCCGGCGGGAATTGCTAAGATGAAGGATTTATACCGCAGAGTAATCTATATAAAGCATACAGACATTTCTTTGATTCGCGATTGTAAAGGCGCAATGGAAAAACAGATTGTAATCGATCCGGTATTTACAAAAACTACGATACAATTTGATATCAATCCGCTTACGGCATTGTAAAATATAAAAGAATGGAGATAGGATATGGCAACCAGAATTATCAGGGTCATGGGAGATCCGGTGTTAAACAAGAAAGCGAAGACAGTAACAGACTTTGGTGAAAAGACAATCGAATTGATAGAAGATATGCTTGATACCATGTATGAGGCGCAGGGAGTTGGTCTTGCTGCACCGCAGGTTGGTATTTTGAAGCGGATTGTGGTAATTGATGTATCCGAAGAGCAAGATGATCCGATTATATTGATTAACCCTGAGATTATTGAAACTTCCGGTGAACAACGCGGTGGAGAAGGATGTCTCAGCGTTCCGGGAAAAGTCGGTGAAGTTATCCGACCGAATGTAGTAAAGGTACGGGCACAGAATCATGAAGGAAATTGGTTTGAAATCGAAGGCGAAGAACTTCTTGCCCGCGCATTTTGCCATGAGATTGACCATTTAAATGGTGTTTTATATACAGAACACGTGATTGGCGAACTGATGGATGCTGCGCAGCAGACAGAACAATAATTACGCAGTGAAAGGTATGGAAAATAAGATGCAGAATCCGCTTAATATGATATTTATGGGAACTCCGGATTTGGCAGCAACCGTGTTAGGCAGTTTACTTGACAACGGCTATCCGGTTACCGCTGTCGTAACGCAACCGGACAAGCCGAAGGGGAGAGGCAAGGCGCTTGCTTGTTCTCCGGTGAAAGAACTTGCTGTTGAGAAAGGAATTCCGGTGCTTCAACCGGAGCGTGCAAAAGACGAAGCATTTATTGAGGAATTACGCACGTATGCTCCGGATATTATTATAGTAGCCGCTTATGGCAAGATTCTTCCTAAGGCAATCCTGGATATGCCGAAGTACGGTTGTATCAATGTGCATACATCCCTGCTTCCGGACTATAAAGGTGCGGCGCCGATTCAATGGGCAATTCTGAACGGAGAATCAGAAACCGGAGTTACAATCATGTATATGGATGAGGGTTGTGATACCGGTGATATTATCAGTGCACAACGTATTACAATCACTTCGGATGAAACCGGTGGAGGACTTCATGACAAACTTGCTGTACTCGGTGGTGAACTGTTAGTTCGGACTTTGCCGTCAATTCTTGATGGAAGCTGTACCCGTACACCGCAGGAAAAGGGTGTAGGAAGATATGTGTCGATCATAGATAAATCATTGGGAAATCTTGATTTTACACGTCCTGCGGTAGAGTTGGAACGATATATCCGCGGTTTGGATCCGTGGCCTTGTGCATTTACAAAATTAGAAGGAAAAATGTTAAAGCTTTGGAAAGCATATGTTATTGCAGATGCAACCGAAGCTGCTCCGGGTACGGTATTACCGGGAGATAAAAAGGCACTCCGGATTGCAACCGGAGAGGGTATCCTTGCAGTGACGGAGTTACAACCGGAAGGAAAAAGAAGAATGAAAACAGAAGAGTATCTGAACGGCTATACTGTGGCTGCCGGTACGGTACTTGGTGAGTAGATAGGAGTATGTCGGTGAATGCAAGAGAAGCTGCGGCTAAGACAGTAATTGAAGTAATAGAGAAAAAGACGCCGTCTCATATTGCAATTGCATCCATGATTCGGAACAATCCGGATTGGAATGCACAAGAGAGAGGATTTGCAAAGCGTTTGATCGACGGAACTATTCGCCGGTTAATTGTAATTGATTATCTTCTTGGTAAGTTTTCCAAAACTCCGGTCAATAAAATCAAGCCGTGGTTGCGGTCTGTTCTACGGATCTCAGTATTCCAGCTGATGTTTTGTGAAGATGTTCCGCATTCTGCTGCCTGCAATGAAGCAGTAAAGCTTGCGAAAAAATACGGTTTTACCAATCTGTCCGGATTTGTGAATGGTGTACTTCGAAGTATTGCACGAGAAGGAAACCAAACGTTGAAAAATGGTATGGCAGCTTCATCAGAGGATGCCATCTGCTTAAAATATGCGATTCCTTTGTGGCTGATGAGACAATGGATTCGGGACTATGGGGTACAAACAGCAGAGGTGATTGCTGCAGCGAGTTTGCGTGACAGTGAATTGACAATACGATGCAATGTGTCACGTGTGAGTCCGGAGCGATTATTGGAATCGTTAGCGAAGGACGGTGTGTCAGCAACTCCGGCAGTTTATGCAAAGAACTCCTATCATCTGATTGGATGTGAAGGAATTGAACGGCTGGAAGCATTTCAAAACGGATGGTTCCAAATACAGGATGAGAGTTCGATTCTGGTCGGTCAGTGTGCCGGGATTCAAGGCGGAGAGTCTGTGTTAGACTTGTGTGCAGCTCCCGGAGGGAAGAGTCTGCATATCGCTGATTTGCTGGCCGTATATGAATCTGCAAAAGATGGAAAGACCGGCAGGCTGGAATCGCGGGATGTGTCGGAACAAAAGCTGGAACTGATCCGGGAACATCTCAGAAGAAACAACTTGACGAATGTATCTTTGGTTTGTGCAGATGCGACCGTATTTGATGACACGAAGGAAGAAAGTGCAGATATTGTAATTGCGGACGTACCTTGCTCCGGTACCGGTGTTGTTGCAAGGAAACCGGATATCAAGTACAATATGAATGAAGAAAGTCAGGCGGAACTGATTCAGTTACAGCGTAAGATATTAAGCAATGCCGTACGATATGTAAAACCGGGTGGTGTGCTGATATTCAGCACCTGTACCTTGAACAAAGATGAAAACGACAGCGGTAGAATGTTTTTGCTGGAACATGGGATGCGGGCGGACAGCCTGATACCGTATCTGCCGGAAGCGTTGCAGAACGAAGATGCAAAAAATGGCTTTTTACGACTGATTCCGGGAATTCATGCAACGGATGGTTTTTATATTTCAAGATTCAGAAAAGAATAGACTACAGATGTAGTCAAAAAGACGAGAACGATTGAGGTAATTTTTGTGCAGAAGACAGATATCAAATCTTTGAATATAAGTGAATTGACCGATCTGGTAAAGTCATTTGGTGAGCCTGTTTTTCGAGCCAAACAGTTATATGACTGGATGCATGTGAAACTGGTTAGTTCTGTGGATGCCATGAGTAATCTGCCCAAAGGCTTCCGTGAAAAGATAAAAGAATCCTGTTATTTCACAGTTCTGGACGCAGTACAGGTACTGGAGTCCAAATTGGACGGGACCTGTAAATTTTTGTTCCGGATTCCGGAGGAAGAGCAGATTCTGAAGAATAATGTAATCGAGAGTGTTCTGATGCGTTACCGGCATGGAAATTCGGTTTGTATTTCATCCCAAGTCGGATGCAGGATGGGGTGTAAATTCTGCGCGTCAACGCTTGGCGGTTTGGAGCGGAATCTTACGGCGGCTGAGATGCTGGAACAGATTTACCGGATTCAGCAGATTAGTGGAGAACGTGTAGACAATGTTGTAGTGATGGGAACCGGTGAACCCATGGATAACATGGAGAATCTTTTAAAGTTTCTTCAGATGCTTTCCGATGAGCATGGACTGCATATCAGTAAGCGCAATGTTACGGTATCGACCTGTGGTCTTCCGGATGGAATCCGAAGACTTGCGGATGAAGGGGCAGATTGTACCTTGGCGTTGTCGTTACATGCGCCGAATGATGAATTGAGGAAGACGTTAATGCCGATTGCAAACAAGGTGAGCATAGAAGAAGCGTTGGCAGCTACGGATTATTATTTTGAAAAGACCGGAAGAAGAGTCAGTTTTGAATACAGTCTGGTAAGTGGTGTAAATGATTCCCTTGCGCAGGCACAGGAACTGGCAGGCCTCTTAAAGGGGAGAAACTGCCATGTGAATCTCATTCCGGTAAATCCGATTGCAGAGCGGGACTTCAAGGCATCTGCCGCACCAAATGTGGCGCAGTTTGCAGCAGTTTTGGAGGAAAAGCATATCAATGCGACAGTACGCAGAACCTTAGGCAGTGATATCAGTGCTTCCTGCGGACAACTTCGTAAATCATATAGCAAGTGAAAACTTGTTCTTTTTCGTGTAATGTGTTATAATGTAAAGAAGTGTTTTGAATTCATATAGAATCACTTTTTGATAACCGACCGGCAGTGAAAGGGGGACCGATGACGTGAAAACGTATAAGCTGACGGATGTCGGCGTGGTACGTGATAATAATCAGGATTTCGTCTGGTCCAGTGAAGAGCCGGTAGGTATGTTACCGAATCTTTTCATTGTGGCAGATGGAATGGGTGGACATAAGGCAGGCGATTTTGCATCACGTTTTTGCGTAGAAGAGTTTGTTGGACGTGTCAGAGAAAGCCGCGATAAGACCATGATCTCCATGATAGAACGTGCGGTTCGTGAAACGAACGAACAACTGATACTGCAGGCACGGAATAATTCTAATCTGGATGGAATGGGTACAACGTTCGTTATGGCATCCATATTGGAAGATAGTATTTTGGTTGCCAATATTGGTGATAGTCGTTTGTACATTATCGATTCCGGTATGGAACAGATTACCATGGATCATTCTCTGGTTGCAGAGATGGTACGAAACGGCGATATTAATGAAGAAGCTGCAAGAATTCATCCGAATAAGAATATTGTTACGAGAGCGCTTAGTACAAATACAGTCGTTGTGCCGGATTTCTTTGAAGTCGGGCGAAAAAAAGATATGGCAGTTTTGCTGTGCTCGGATGGTTTGTTTTCCATGATTAGTGACGAAGAGATAGCAGGTATCGTCAGGGCAAACAAAGGAAATCCGGAATCAGCTTGCAGAGAACTGGTTCATAGAGCAAATGAAAACGGTGGGAAGGACAATATTTCGGTTGTTCTGATCTATACGGACGAAGCAGAAATGGAGAATGAGCATGATTAAAGTAGGAATGTATATCAATGATCGTTACGAAATAATTGACAAAGTCGGATCCGGCGGTATGGCAGATGTTTATAAAGCAAAATGCCATCGATTGAATCGTTATGTTGCAATCAAGGTGCTGAAAGCAGAGTATTCTTCCGACAAGAATTTTGTTTCTAAGTTCCGCAATGAAGCACAGTCTGCTGCAGGACTGTCTCATCCGAATATTGTTAATGTGTACGATGTAGGAGAAGACAATGGTCTTTACTATATCGTTATGGAGCTTGTAGAAGGTATTACCCTGAAACGCTTCATTGAGCGTAAGGGACATCTTGAGATTAAGGAAGCAGTTGGTATTTCGATTCAGATTGCACAGGGTATGGAAGCTGCTCATGCAAACCATATCATTCACCGTGATATTAAGCCGCAGAACATTATTATTTCCCGCGAAGGTAAAGTAAAAGTAACGGATTTTGGTATTGCAAAAGCTGCAACTTCCAATACAGTAACGCAGAATGCAATCGGTTCCGTACACTATCTTTCCCCGGAGCAGGCGCGTGGCGGATACAGCGATGAACGCAGTGATATCTATTCTCTTGGTGTAACTCTGTATGAGATGCTGACCGGACAGGTTCCGTTTGCCGGTGATAATACCGTATCCGTGGCATTGCTGCATATCCAGGGCGAGGCAACTCCGGTACGTGAACTGAATCCGAGTGTTTCTGTAAAGTCGGATCGTAGCCATGT
>JAZNXH010000094.1:0-45647 GCA_045593785.1 Lachnospiraceae bacterium | reverse complement strand
ACACACATCGGGTATATTGTAGACAACAACTTGAACGTGATAGAATGTAAGGGAAGGGACGATGGTTGCGTTAAGCTCCCTTTGAGCCGTGGGAATTGGAACTACTACGGCAGACCTACGATATTTGAAGAACCAGGGGGTGATACTTGTATGACAGAATTACCGATCATTAAGAAGGGCGACAAAAATATTGATGCAGTTAAGAGTTGGCAGATGCTTCTCCGTGGGTACAACTATGTCGATCAGTACGGCAAACTGATTGAAGTTGACGGAGATTTCGGAAGCAAGACAGAGTTTGCGACTAAAGCGTGTCAGCGAAAGCACTCACTCGAACCTACTGGTATCGTGGACGGTGATACCTGGAAGTTCCTTATCATTTAACAGATAGGGGGTGAGAAAATGGGATTGTATCAGATTTTATGTCTTGTTGGCATACCTAGTCTGGTTGCTTCCATGTGGGCTTTTGTGATCGCTTGGACGAGGAATCTCCGTACAGAGATTTATGCACTCAAAGCAGGTACACAAGCCGTACTGCGGAATAATCTGATTGAGTTGTATGACAAGTATTATCACGAGGGCCATGCCCCGATTTACATCAAAGACAATTATGAGAATCTATATAAGCAATACCATGCGCTAGGCGCAAATGGTGTGATGGATTCATATTACAAGAAGTTCATGGAACTTCCGACAGAAAGAGAGGATTGAGTATGACAGAGTTTGTTTCTTGTCCGGCGATCGCATTGATCTGCTATTTCATCGGCTTTTGTTTCAATCGGTTCTTTCCGAAACAGGATAGGTTTATTCCGTGCCTGTGTGGTGTTTGCGGGATCATTCTTGGTGTAGTGGTTTACTATACTATCCCTGGATTCATTTGCGCTTCGAACTGGATTTCTGCCGTTTGCGTGGGTCTGGTAAGCGGGCTTGCTGCTACCGGAGCAGACCAGGTTTACAAACAGTTTACGAAGTGATAGAATAACAGTACCATCTAATTCGGTCTGGACTACGAACGAATTGAAAGAGTGCCTTGATGCCACAAGGCACTTTTTTATGTGTTGACAAGTAACAAAAGTTGTTATAAGATGAAGCCATCAAACGAAAGGAGTGTAAACATGGGGAAAGAGTTATTCGATGATGTGACCGAACTCTTAAAAAAGCACGGTCTTACCTACAGATGGATGGTTGATCGTCTGGCAGACATGGGGTTTGTCACAAATAAAGTTTCCATTAGTAAGTGGGCGCATGGAGTACAAATCGCTGAAAGAGCAAAGCAAGCACATGAACTTTGCTTACGTATTTTGCAGAATTACGAAGATGGGTTTGCAGAAAGGTTGAAAGAATGAAACAGTTTATTGAGATTTGCGTAATATTCGGAAGTTTGGCACTCGCAGCAGAAATGACTTATGTTATTTGCAAGATGGCATGGGAATCATATTGTGATTATAAGCATGAGAAAAGGATCAATGCTTATCTTGCCAGAAAACGCATAGAGTTGAAGAAACTGTCTGACAAGTACAATGTAGTTACAGATGAAACATTCGATCTTGGTATCGTTGATATTGATAAGCTCCGGTTCGGTGATGAAGAATGAAAAACGCACCGTGTAAGGGATGCCAGAGCAGATACAAGGCTTGCCATGATTCGTGCGTTAAGTATATTGAGTGGAGAAAGTGGATGGACGGCCTTAAAGCTGAATCACAGAATGTCACTCTTTATGAAGCTGATAAGCTGCGGATCGAGAATATCCGCAAAACGAAAAGGCGGTACAGATTGAAATGAGTAATATTCAAGCCGGAAGTCAATTTGAAGAAGAACTTGTAAAGAAATTTGGTGAAAATGGATTCTGGGCAAGTCTATTTCCAAAAGATAAAGACGGTTCTCAACCGTGTGATATTATCGCTTTGAATGAGTTTAGCGCATACTTAATTGATGCAAAAGATTGCCAGAACGGAAGATTCCCTTTTTCTCGAATTGAGGATAACCAGATTCACTCAATGGAGCGTTTCTTGAAGCTACGGTGCGGAAAGTGCTACTTTGCACTAAAGTACCCGGACGGAGTATATATGATTTCATATCCGGCAATAGCAAGAATGATCGAGGACGGTCACAAGTCTATTGGTGCAATACCAAAAGAATACAGTTTGGAGAATTGGTTCGATGCAAATAGAGTTAAGCGGTAAGATTACGATCAGATGGTTGGATGCTAAATTACTAAACTGGCTTGCCAACAACTACACCATCAACAATCCGGAATATATCATCCGTGCCAGATTGAACAAATGGCTGAAAGGTATACCGAAGTTTCTCCCGCTGTACACGCAGTACAACACGGACATGGTTACTTTACCGTATGGCTGCCTACCAGAGCTTATGGCTTATGTCTGGGCCAACTATGATCCGCTTGATGTAGACGTGATTGTAAATCTGAATAAAGAGAAAATAGCGGATTGGGTTTCTGACGATAACCCGATTACTTTGAGGGATTACCAGAGAGAAGCCGTTGACGCTATGAAGTCATGCAAGGTTGGTATTCTGAAAGCTCCGTGTTCGTCTGGCAAAACGGTCATGGGCCATATCCTGGCACAAGAAATCGGGATGAAAACTCTGTGGCTGACACACAAGATTTCGCTGCTGAATCAGAGCAAGGCGATCGGTGAATTGATACTTGGAAAGGACAGAATAGGCACTATTTCTGACGGCAAGGCAAAGATTGGAAGTACGATTACTTACGCTACTGTGCAGACGTTGGCGAAGATGGACGTGTCTTTATACCAGAATGAGTTCAACTGTTTGATCGTGGACGAGTGCCACCGGATCACCACCAAAACAAGTTCTTCTCAAATGGCTTATGTGGCGAATCACATCAATGCAGAGTATAAGTATGGACTTTCGGCTACACCGGAAACGCACGATGGTTATTTCAGAACTGTACTTTGCAATCTTGGGAACATAAGACATGAGATTGATAAGGATATACTGGAAGAAAGCGGAAGCATTATGCCAGTTACGGTGCAGAAGATAGATACCGGATGGACGTACCCGGAAGAAGCGTTTAATGCAAACGGAGCGGTTGACTTCAACGAAGCGGTATCTCTACTGGCGAATGACGAAGAGAGAAATCGGAAGATCGTAAATCTTATCGGGTTTGGTAAACCTACTCTGGTTATCTCTAACAGCATAGACCAGCTTGTTTATATAATGAATGAACTTCCACCAATTTTGCAGAACCGTGCCTGCCTGGTCACAACAAAGCATAACGAGGAAATTCTGACGGCAAAAGACGTTCTGCGAAAGCACACCACAAAGCAGAGAGAGAAGTACATTGATATGCTCCGGTCGGGTGAACTTGACATTATGTTTGCTACCTATCAGCTTGCAAAAGAGGGGTTGAACATACCACGGCTAGAGCAGGTAATTATGGCCTATCCTGCGATTGATCCGAACATCATTACCCAGACGGTCGGGAGAGTGGCGAGAACAAGCCCAGGAAAAGATAGTGCTATATGCTATGATCTGGTAGACAAACCGAAATACTTCCAGAAGAAGTTCACAGAACGAAAGAGAATCTATAAGAAACAGGGGATAAAGGTTATATGAAACATTACGGAGATATTACAAATTCCGGAATAATTTAAGTGTTGACAATAGTAACTTTTGTTGCTAATATAAAAACAAATCACAAATGAAAAGGAGAAAATGATTATGGCAAAGAAAGAAAATTTCGAGCATTTTTTGACCCCGGAAGAGGTTGCTGAATCGAATATCTACAAGCGACTTCTGGCTTGTAGAATCGACTTCCAGAAGAAGAACATTCAGCCGTCCGGCTACAACGCACACGGAGATTTTGAGTATCTCGAACTCAAAGATATTGTTCCGGTCGCAACGGAGTTGTTCTACTACTATCAGATGATGTTGCAGGTATCGTTCGTGAACGGAAACTGTCAAGGTGTTATTTGGGATATGTCGAGCGATCCGGAAAATGCGCTTTTGTTTGAGATTCCGCACACTCGTATTTCCGACCCTGCGAAATCCAGAATGAACAATGAGATCATGGCCCTCGGCGCAGAAATGACATATCTTCGCAGATATATGTACATGATCGTTCTGGACATTATCGTAGCCGATGAAATTGACACGGATGATAAGGAAGCTCCACCCGCCGTGAAACCTGCTACAAAGGCAACAACTGCAAAGGCAGAACCGAAGAAAGCGACCGTTAAGGTTGGTGGCGCAGAGAAGAGTACGGCAAAGGTAGTTGTTTCTTCTAAAGCTCCGGTGTCCACAGAGAAGCGGAACGAGATCAAGAAGGAAATCACGGCTTCCGATAGTCTGGCAGATGAACTTCAAATCAATGCTCTGAAAACAGCAACGAGTGAGTGGGTACACCTTGCTCCGGAAGATAAGCCGAAAGCGACCGAAATCCTTGTACAGACCAATGGATTTACTGATTGCACGAAGAAAGAAGCAGATGCTTTACTGGATAAGATCAGCGCAAAGGTAAAGGCTTTGAAGGAATCCGCAGAGAAGGAGTGACACTATGAAAGACATTAAGTTTGAGGGGGGTAGGGTGTTTATCCCTACCCCTGTAAAGAAGCCGAAGAAGATTACCGGAACTCGATTCGGTGCGGTACTTGATGCGAACCATTGGCAGACACCATTCCAGGCTTGGTGCGAAATTACAAAGGCATGGATCAAGCCGTTCGAAGGATCAATCTATACGGAAGCAGGTAAGGTCATTGAAGCGAAGCAGCTTGCTTGGTTCGGCAGATATGTGTCGGTAGTATTACCGGAAGATGTGTACGGAAAAGACTTCTTCAATAAGACGTTCGGTGATTTCTTCCGTGATGATCCTATCTTTGGCGGTATGTGGGACGGTCTGGTAGGTACGAAGGATGATGTTACCGGAGTGATCGAGTGCAAGACCACAAAGCGTTCGGAAGATTGGCTTGATGATGTACCGGAGTATTACGCTTTGCAGGCTTCCTTGTATGCTTATCTTCTTGGTGTAGATGATGTGTACATGATCGCTACTTTCCTGGACGATGGCGATTACGAAAAGCCGGATGCGTTCGAAGTGACTTCCGATAACACTACATATATTCACTTCAAGGTGTCGGAAAGATACCCGAACTTTGAAGAGTACGTTGATTACTGCAAGCGGTTCTGGGAAGATCATGTTCTTGCTGGTGTATCTCCGGAATATGACGAGAAGAAGGATAAGGAATATCTTGATGCTCTGCGTACCGGAGTAGTAACAGACGATACAGACTTCTCGGCCCTGGTAGCCGAAGCGGAAAAGCTCTGTGAGAAGATTGCTATGGTAGAAGATTCGATCAAGGCAGACAAGAAACGTCTGTCAGAGATTGAAGGTATGTTCAAGAAATTCGCTATTGATAATGAGAAAGACGGTCAGACGAAATCCGTGTTCAAGGGTGCTGGAATGACCTGGACGGTATCGAAGTCTGCATCGAAGAAGATTGATGAAGATTTGATGAAGAGTGAAGGTGTATACGAACACTACCTCACGGACAAAGTGACGTATACTATAAGAAAGACCACAAATAAAGGAGAAGAAGAAAAATGAAAATCACAGTAGGTAAGTCTTATGAAGGTTGTTCTGACGATTTCTTTATTCCGGACGGAGAACACGAGTTCCAGATCGTAGACATTCGCTCTACAAAGGGCAGAGTAAATATGACCCTTGTTACATCGGATCGGAAACGTGCGTTCAAGACGTTCTTCCTTCTGGATAAGAAAGGCAAGCAAGATGATAAAGCCATGCGTGACCTGGCTGACTTCGTTACCACGGCCTTGCAGGTAGAGGACGAAGAGATTGAGGTAGAGATTGAAGATGCTCTCGGCTATTACATTACTGCAACGGTCAAGAACTCGTCTTATGAGCGTGAGGACGGAACAAAGAAAGCAACATACTATCTTAACCGTCCGAAACGTTGTGACGGCTTCTCTGACGGCACAGAATCGCTCCTGGAAGAGTTCGAAAGCCGTAGAGCGAAGAGATTGGCAAGGCAGGCTGCGGAAGCAGAAGCAGAGGAAGCAGAAGAAGCAGGATCAGAAGAAACAACGGCAGAACCGCCAGAGGTTATTGATACAAGCAGATTCGATGATATTCTCGGTGGTTTATAATAGGGGGGTGATGATATGGCATCGTTTTTCCGTAGACTACGGTGGTGGCTGACCGGAAACAAGAAATGCCGTCATTGTTGCCTTTGGTGCGAGTATTATGAAAACTGTAAAGAATGGGGGGTGAAGAAAGATGGTTGAAGCGAACATTGTCGATGGCAAGGTAAAGTATATGCTAAAGACGTTTGATGGATCGTATGTCTGTGGTGTTATGCCGATCGAGGATGCCCGACCGCTGCTTTCGGAAGCAACCGAAGATTTAAGTGTACCGGGATTCGGTCTGGTAAAAGAACCGTATCGTTTTGAGCATAAAGAGATCGTTCTCAAGCTCAATCGAAAGTACAAGAAAGCAGAAGAGTGATGGGTATGGATAGAGTTTTATTCTCTCGTGAGTTGCCGTTGGATGGAAGCCATCTGACGGCTTCTTTCGAAATGTACAGTAATGATGTAATCGGAATCCACTTGATGCATTGTTTTGATGATGGTATGCTTTGCGACTTGGCATTGTCTATCATCAATCGGTTTAAATCCAGGACGGTGTATGACGAATCGTATGATGGGGTATACATCTTGCTTCGTGGCACGATTTACATCTATGAGTTCTTCCGGGGCCTACCGATCCGTGTAGACTACATGACGAACAAGACAATTGTATATTCAGAGATAGTGGAAGCGCAAGAAGCTCTGGATTGGTTCTTGCTGGAATACTCCTTTTTCATGCCGGAACTTCCGTCCGGTGATGGGTACTGTGAGAGCTACTACAAGGATGTGCAGATTGTTGATGGAAAGTTGAAAGTGGGTGTTCCGTCCTTCAAGGAAGGGTCACGGCATAAGAGTTTACTGTCTTATGGCGGTAAATTGATAGCCGAAGGTCTGGATTCTGATACGATTACCATAAAAATGCACGATGCGAACATACTGTATTGCGCCCCACCGTTGCCAAAAGAGGAAGTTGACGCTATACTGAAAAGTATATACAAATACTATGTTAGAGAGGTGTCTGACAATGGATAATCGAATCGTAACGGCTTCTTTCGGTGAGGGCGAAAGCGGATGTGTCACTTCGCCCCTTTATCAGTATAACTACGGAAATGAACTTCATATCATCGGGTTACAGTTACCCGATGCATTTGAGGTTCATTTTTCTAATGAACAGTACGGTCAATCATCCACATCCATCGGTACTTTCGATGGAGAGAAGGGTGTAGTTGCTATCCCGGATGAATACTTGGCAAAGGATAGCGAACTGTACGCTTGGATTTATCTGCACGATACAGAGAACGATGGTGAGACGGTGTACCAGATAATGACACCGATCATCGGACGTGCGGAGATCACCGACTACGAGCCGACCCCTGCACAGCAGGATGTAATCGAACAGGCTATCTCTGCATTGCAATCTGCTGTAGAAAAGACAGAGGAAGCGGTAGAACATTACCCTACGATCATCAACGGTACTTGGTGGAACTGGGATGCCGAAGCAGGAGAAATGGTCGATACTGGCATCGTTGCCGAAGGACAGGACGGCGAACCCGGTGAGAAGGGTGATAAGGGCGACAAGGGAGATAAAGGCGACAAGGGTGACGCAGGAGAGAAAGGTGAGAAAGGCGATACTGGATCGCAGGGAGAAAAGGGCGACAAAGGTGATACTGGATCACAGGGTGTTCCCGGTGAGAAGGGCGACAAAGGCGATAAGGGTGATAGAGGAGAACGAGGGGACGATGGCATTGACGGTCAAGACGGACGTGACGGTGTGACCCCGGACTTCTCTATTGGCACAGTAGCAGGTGGCGAGACGGCATCGGTGACGATTACAGGTTCGTTGGCTGAACCTGTGCTTAACTTCGTTTTGCCGAAGGGTGATAAGGGCGATACTGGTGCAACTGGTGCTACTGGTGCGAAAGGAGATAAGGGTGATAAGGGCGACAACGGAGTGACCCCTAGCGTGTCTGCCACGGCTGAAATTTCCGAAACAAGAACTGTATCTGGCGCAATAGTAACCTTCGCAGACGGCGCGGACGAAGTACCACTAAAGAAGTGCGAAATCACTTTACCCGCTTCGCTTGATGGGTATTCGGAAGTTGATGTGAAACATGCTAAAAAGAACATTTTGCCGTATATAGCACAAACGGCAACGGAGAACGGAGTTACATTCACGGTAAATAGTGACGGTTCTGTATCACTATCGGGAACGTGTAACGCAGATACTAATTTCTACATCTATAGCGGTTTTACTTTCCCGAAATTGGGACAGTATTTCTTTTCTGGTTGCCCTTCTGGTGGTTCTACTTCAACATACCGTGTATTTTTGACCAATTACGGCGCAGACGTAGGAAGCGGATATTTGTTGAACGTTTCTAACTTATCAACAACAACGTCTATCAGAATCAATATAAAATCGGGAGTTGTAACAGACGGTTTAGTTTTTAAGCCACAAATTGAAGTAGGCTCAATCGCCACAACATATGAACCATATACCGCACCCACAACCCACACGGCAGACCTAGGTCGCACGATTTACGGCGGAAGTGTGGACGTGGTGAAGGGGGAAGGCGTGGACGAAAACGACAACCCATTCACATTTGACCCTGTGCCGATTGATTCGAAACTAGGCAATAATACATTGTGGGCGGAGCAGGGAAGCATCGAAGTGGATTATGTACCCGAAACTGGTGTTATCGTCACCAGAACTGGCAAAGATACTGCACCGAACTTCGACTTCAACTTCCTTTCCATCAAGGGAGCGAAAGGCGATAAAGGCGACAAGGGTGATAAGGGTGACACAGGCGATCCGGGCGACCCATCTTCGCTGATTGACGATACCACTACCTCGCAGAGTAAGGCTTGGTCGTCTTATAAGACCAATCAAGAAATATTGGGTGCAGAGAATTTGATTCCTGTTATTACTACAGGCACAACTCCACCACCTGCCCTTACTGGAAAAGAAGGAGATTTGTGGATTCAGAAGGATAGTAATGGCAACATCGTTTCCATCTGGCGCAGAGCGTTCTATGAGTGGTTCGAATCTACGATCCCTGTAGAACTACCTGCCGTCACGTCTGCCGATAACGGCAAACTTCTTGGGGTGGTAAACGGTGCATGGGGCGCAGTTTCTATTCCTCAAGCAGAAGGGAGTGAGTTCTAATGTCGAACTATCTGATTCAAGATTCAACCCTTACAGATATAGCCGATGCGATCCGTGCGAAGAGCGGAAGTCAAGCCACGATTGACGTGGCTGACTTTGCCACCGAAATCGAGAACCTTCCGTCTGGCGGTGGTGGACAGCCAGCCCTCACATGGAAGTGGACTTCTCCGGGAAATGCTGACAACTATACCTACACCGTTCCCGAAGATGGTACATACATCATACTCGTACACAGAAGCGGTAATACTGTTACTCTTCCTTCTGGTGTCACACCACTTGTGAACACGATTCTGCAACAAAACCGTATCGTTGTTGCTGACCTAGAAGAAGGCGATACCGTAAGTATGTATATCTACAATAGCGGTAAGCGTGGCGGTATGATATTCAAGGCAAACGTAGAGATTGATTCTCTTATGTATTCCAGAGAGTCGAGCGAATATGGTGACATTTCGTATGTCAATCAAGGAACGAACAAGAAGGTCATTTCTATCATCATGGGAAGTGGCGCAAACCGTTACTATTCTTGGGATGATACCATGCTTGCCTTTATTGACGGTAGAGGTCAAGGTCTCTATGTTCGTATCCTATACGGCACGGACAGCGATATGCCTACCATTGTTATCAACGGTGGGTATGAGGCGCAGTACATACTAGAGGTGGCTGAATGAAGAAATACTACTCCGACTACGTTGGGCATTGTGCTAGGTTTTATTTTAACACCGACACTACTCCTAGTCCGGTCGAAAAGAAAGTAGAGTATAATAACTACGTTGCCGTTTCTAACGTCCTGGATCGTTATGAGAAAGATGTTGCGCTTATGATCCGATATGCATATACTTCTGAATCAATACCCAAAGCAATAGGCGAAATTTCCGCAAGGAAAAAGTGTAAGCCGGAAGCGGTTTGGTATACGATCCAGACGTTCGAAAAGGACGTAGCAACAGAAAGGGGTTTGTTATGAGTAAAGCTAACTATAGCAGAAGAAGAAAATTGAGATATAATATACTCACTTGCGACCTTTCACCGTCAGATAAAATGACGTGCTATTCTATGCTATACAAGTACATTGACGGTGAACAACTTCTTGAATTTTTGGAGAAGAATCCTACTTTAGAACAGGTCAAAGAGTACATCGAATCTAAACTAAAGGAGAACAGAATTAAAAGATGAAGTCATATTCAAGATTACAACTTGAACATTTGATTACAGAATGGGTGATCGGAGCAAATTCGGTAAGAAATAAGAAAATAATTCATAGCAAACTGATAGATGGATATACATACGAAACGATTGCTGAAAAGCATAGTCTTTCAGTAAATCAAGTGAAAAACATAGTATCGAAATTCAAACATAAAATAGACGAAAGCACACTCTAACGTGTGCTTTTAATATGCTCGTATTTGCTTCAAAATTGCCATTATAGCGAATAGAATTATTTCGAAGTAAAACAACACGGAGAAAACGTTTATGTGGCGAGAATATAATCCTAACCCGACAGGACGTAGAGTTGAAGATTGCGCTATCCGTGCCGTTGCAAAAGCACTTGATTGGGATTGGGAAAAAGCATACGCTACCATCTGTTCTTATGGATTTGCTATGGGGGATATGCCCCACTCGAACTCTGTCTGGGGTGCGGTGTTGAGAGAGAACGGATTCGTAAGAAAATCTATTCCAGAAGCGTGTCCGGATTGCTATACGGCAGATGATTTCGCTGCGGAGAATCCACATGGCCTTTTTGTACTTGGTTTCGGTAGACACGTTGCAACGATGAAAGACGGTATCATTTATGATAGCTGGGATTCATCTTCGGAAATCCCGCAATATTTTTGGATGAAGAAAGACGAGGAATAAATCATGGCTTACAATTACAATTTTCCACAGTATTATCCGCAACAGCAGATTCAGCCCCAGGTGCAGGCTATGCCCAGCCCGATTCAACAGAACCAGGCAATTCAGCAACCGCAGCAAACAATGCAGACACAATCGAGTGGGTTTGTGACCGTAAGAAATGAAGCAGAAGCAAGAAATTTCCCGGTGGCTTTCGGTAACTCTGTTACATTCCGTGACGAGAACGCTCCGTATGTGTACACAAAGACGATGGGATTCTCCCAACTTGACCGTCCGGTATTCGAGAAGTACAAACTCGTCAAGGAAGATGCTACAGAAGCCGTAGAAGCCCCTCTGGAAGCGAAGAGTGAATGTTGCAACAAAGATGAAATAGAAAAGCTGAAAAACGAAATTGAAGCATTAAAAAGCGAAATAGAGGACATGAGAAATACGTTCGAAGAGTTCGAACATGAGATTGGGATGTTGAAGAAGAAAATAACTGCAAAGAAGGTGGCAGAATGAACAACCCGATGCAGTTAATGCAGATGTATAACCAGTTCAAACAGAATCCTTTGGGTATGCTTTCCAGGCGGTTTAATATACCCCAGAACATGAGCAATCCCCAGGAGATAGTACAGCACTTATTGAATAGCGGACAGGTCACGCAAGCACAAGTAAATAACGTAATGCAGATGCGTAATGATCCGCAGTTTCGAAATCTATTTAGATAACTCCACCACGAGTTGTACATAGTGGTGATGTTATACGGACACGAAAAAGGTTGGTGTCCGTTGACCTACAAAAGTTATAGGGGGTAAAAACAATGGCTTTATCAGAAGAAAACAATGGAAACGGCATGGTTATGCCAGTAACACCGATGTATGGTGGCGGTAACAATGGTGGCTTCGGCGGTGGCTGGGGTGGCGATTGGGGCTGGATCATTCTGCTTCTCCTTCTTGCCGGAAACGGTGGTTGGGGTAACGGCTTCGGTGGCGGCTTCAATGGCGGTTTCGCTGCCGATGGTGCTATGCTCTATCCGTGGATGAACCAGGCAGAAGTAACCACGTCCGGTTTCCAGAACGCTGCTCTCGCAGGTCAGCTCAACGGCATTTCTAGCGGTGTTCAAAATCTTTCCACACAGCTTTGCAACTGTTGTGCAGATATGCAGCAGACCGTAAACAGCGGTTTTGCAAATGCGGAAACAGCAGCAAACGCTCGTCAGATTGCAAACATGAACCAGGCTTTTAATGCCCAGACAGCTATGATGCAGGGCTTCAATTC
This sequence comes from Lachnospiraceae bacterium, assembly GCA_045593785.1. Classification (GTDB taxonomy): domain Bacteria; phylum Bacillota; class Clostridia; order Lachnospirales; family Lachnospiraceae; genus SZUA-448. The sequence continues at coordinate 33,253 of JAZNXH010000094.1, read as the reverse complement.
TCTCGGATCACAGTTCGCAGAGTGCTGCTGCGAAAACAGACTTGCAACCGCCAACCTTGGCTCGGATATTGCTCGTGAAGCGTGCGCTACAAGAACAAGCGACACCCAGAATACACAGGCTATCCTCAATGCTATCACAGACGGTTTCAGACACATGAGTGAGCAGAGATACCAGGATAAGATTGATGCGAAGAATGATGAAATCGCACAGCTTCGCCAGGAGAATCTCTATGCTCGTGGACAGGCTTCCCAGATTGCACAGAATGAGCAGATTGTAAATTCGATTTACAATCGTCTCGATCAATGCCCGGTAGGAACTACTCCGGTCTTCGGACGTACTCCAATTTTCCAGTGCAATAGCAACAACGGCTGTGGTTGTGGCTGCGGAATGTAAGGGGTGATACTATGGCTTGTGAGTTCTTGAACAACAATGTACAAGCGGTTTCAAATAACTCGCCTGTTATATTCACATCAACCAGTATTCCTTGCAGAAAAAGCTACGTCTATCACGAGGACGAAACAGGTATCTTCGTTCTCCGTGGTATTACAAACGGTCAATGCTACGCAACGTACCAGGTAACGTTCAATGCTAATATTGCCGTACCGGAAGGTGGAACTATCCCGACAGGTGGTATTGCTATTGCAATCGCGATCCAGGGCGAACCGAAGTTGACGAGTAAAGCGATCTTCGTTCCGGCTGCCGTTGGCACAGACTATGGAAATGTGACTTCTACGGCGATCGTGCGTGTTCCTCGTGGATGCTGTTTCTCAATGTCGGTAGACGCAGTTCCGGCTTCGTCCGACCCGACCGTGACACCTGCTCCGGTAATCAACGTTCAGAACGCAAATCTGGTAATTGACCGTATCGCATAAGGAAGGGGGAAGTTGTATGCACGAACTGTACGAATTAAAAGAGAAGTTGATGGACGAGCTGAAAGAATACGGCTCGAAAGACGAAATGACCGCAGGTACGCTTGAGGTTGTAGACAAACTGGCACACACGATCAAGAACCTGTGCAAGATCATCGAAGATGCAGAAGGGTACTCCGAACGTGGTTCTTACGGCTCTTATGCCGATGGCGGTAGTATGCGCCGTGGTTCTTACGCAGACGGTGGAAGTATGCGTGGTGGATCATATCGTGGTAGCTACGATGGTGGTTCTTATGATGGCTCTTACGATGGTGGAAGCATGAGGGGTGGTTCTTATGCTAGGGGCAGAGGAAGAAACGCTCGTAGAGATTCCAGAGGTCGCTATTCTTCGGGAAATGACATGATGATGGAAGAGTTACAGGGTTTGATGGAAGAAGCACCGGACGGACGTACACGAGAAGAAATTCAGAAGTTGATTCAGCGTATGGGTCAGATGTAATCTTACTTTGAGGGCAAGTAAAAATTTTTACTTGCTCCCTTTTTATATGTTGACAAGTAATAAAAGTTACTATATACTAAAGTCAATCAATCACAAAGGAGAACATGAATATGAAAGACACAATGAAGAAAATCGGCTATATGGTAGTTAAGTTCGGCAAACGCAGTATCACTATTTGTTTGTTCAATGAAAGTGAATCCGATTTGAAGGATATGTGCGTTCTTTGCGGATTTAAGGGAACGGAAGTAGTTCCTTGTTATGAGGACACAAACGGCAAAAGGTATGTCGGCCGTGGAGAAGAGATTATCGCACTTGATTGAGGTATCTGGTATGAAAAAGATGGACTATGACACGCAAGCTATTCTATACACATTACTTCTGGTGATACTGTTTGCTGCGATCGTTATGCTTTACGCAATATGGGGGTACTAAACATGATCCTGGTATATATTCTGGCGGTTATCGGTGCTTTCACCGTGGTTTCTATCGCTGTCCTTTTGCTCATGCTTATCGGACAGACTATTGCAGAAAGGAGAAATAAGAATGGGTAATGTTAGATGTTATTCGATCCTTGTAAGGCAGGACAATCCGGAAGAGCTTCTTTTTGGTGAAGGAATGGCAAACGCGATCCGTGAGTGTAACGGTGCTGTAATTCTTTCCGGATTCAACGTGAATGTGTATGTGAGTTGTATCGTGTTCAAGACGTTGATGCTCCGGGAAAGATGTGCTTCAATGCTCGATCAGTTAAACGTATCTTTTGATTGTAGGGACGATGCGTTGCTGGACGAAAAGTACATGAAGGGGTGGTGATTGAAATGGCTATATTGAGCGGTGGATATTGGGCGGTTTATAACGCACGTAAGAATGAATTTGTTATGGGTGTAGAACCCGGAGATAATGGGAAGATACTTACTACCACAGAACCGGGGTATGTACAATACTTCGAAGAAAAAGAAAAAGCGGAAGACGCTATGCGAAAATCTAAATGCGGAAAGTGCTACAAGGTGGTTCAAGTAAAACTGATTGTCGAAAAAGAGGAATTGAATGTTGTTGATAGATAAGACGGTGCTTGATAACGGAAAGGGGAATGATGGGAATGACTACGTTGAGAGAGGCGATTGGATTTCTGGAGAACAGGCTTCGTACCGAATGCAAGTATTGTGATCTGGCATATTTGTGCGCCAATACAAATGTGAAATGCACATTTCTGGAATCTCTTGAAATCGCTCTGGAATGTATGGTGGTTAGAACGCTTGATAATGCCATCGCCAAAGACAAGCAAAAGGAAGGTGAAGAGAAAATGAGAAGCAAAGCAGGGGTGAAATTCGATTGCATCTTTGAAGAAACGCTGGATTTTATCGACATTGAATACACACATCTGAACATGATTGTTCGATACGAAAAACGACCACACGGAAAAATAATTATAGACGAAGATGGAAACACTAGTTGCTCTGAATGTGGCCAAACATCGGTATTTGGGAATTTTTGTTGTAACTGTGGTGCAGATGTAAGAAAGGGTGAAGCGGAATGAAAATCTATATTGATGAAGAATTGCCAAAGTCTTGCGCTTCATGTCAGTTTCTAGTCCATTGTGACCAATGTGAAGGATCAGAGAATTATTGTCCGTTTGTTGGTTCTGTGGGATATGACATTTCAGATAATCTTATAGACGGCACTCCTGTCACACCTGCGACACATCGACATAGACATTGCCCGGTTGTAGCACGACCGCACGGAGAGTGGAAACTACGCTCTCCATACGAAGCGTGGTTTGAGGAGTATAAATGTTCAAATTGTAATGCGTATGGGTGGTTTAACTGGCATTTCTGCCCGAATTGCGGAAGCGATAACAGAAAGGCAGGTGAGAAGGGATGAAACTTGTAATCGAAATCCCGGAAAAGACAAATGCTCATATTAGAAGCGACTACGGACATGGAGTTTTAGCGTTGAGAGACGAGGACAAGGGAATAGTGTGCTGTGCTATATACCATGGCGAACCTTACAAAGATCGTCCACACGGAGAGTGGATATTCCATACTGACGATTTATACCCTGCTGAATCGACACAGGAATGTTCTGTATGTCATTCAGAACAAAATATGTTAGGACTTTATGATGATAACTTCTGCCCGAACTGCGGGGCAGATATGAGAAAGAAAGACGGTGGCGAGAAGTGAACGAATACGAAGCATTAGGATTCTTATATAGCAAAGTGAAGGTTGCTCCTGCTGATTATGACGATTACGTTAAGGCTATGAAGGTGATTACTTTTTTGGTATCAAAGTACACAGAAAAGTGTGTTATGAAAGAAGGTGAAACAAATGAATAATCCAACAATCTTTTTCCGTGTAGGAAACAGACTTGTCAATTTGAACTATGTTGTGTCCGTTACAGAAGATATATTCCCGGTTAGCAAGGAAGAATATACAAGAGTGTGTACGATCAAAACAGTAGATGGACAAGAGTTTCAGTATCATGGAACAAAAGAAGAGTTTATCAACGGAGTAAGAGAGCGAACAGAAAAGGCAGGTATGTTATATGGCGAATGAATATATTTCTCTGGACGATGCGATCAGCGTAACTATGAAGCTCATCTATGATGGGGTCATTGATCCGAACATGGTTAAAGAAGCTATGGAGAGAAAGAAGTTCTTCTCCGACAAACTCACGCTTCAAGACAAACTGTACTACTCCGGCATCGTGCTTGGTACGATCAACTCACACGATATGCCGTTTCTCCGGACGAGCGCAGAGAAGTTGGTAGCGAAGGAAGCTATGGTGGACTACATCGAAAAGCTCGAGGCCCAGGCGAAGAAGGAAGGTGATTGGTGGAAAGAAGGTGAAGCGTAATGTTGAAGATACCGATAACAGGTAAACCGCTAAAATCTTGCCCTTTCTGTGGTGGGAATAATATGTCCTTGTTTGAAGAATGTGTTGATTTTATGAACTTCAAAGATTGCATATACACGATAGAATGTAACCGATGTAACGCAAATATCAAGAGGTATAGTGTTACTGGTGTTAAGAGAGCATGGAACAGAAGAGAGCTAGAAGGAAAAGCTTTTGTTGATGGTTATAAAAAGGGGATGAATTTTTTCACATGAGATTGATTGATGCAGATGAATTGAAAGAAGCTATGCGAGAGCATACAAATTATAAAGGGTATCTTGTATGTGACCCCGAAGAAATTATCGACCTTGCACCGACAGTTGCCGAAGAGATCATCGGGTTCGCTACTTCAAGCGTTACGAACGATGTGGTCAAACAGTTTGGTGAGAAGATTCTCGACAGAGTGACGCAAGAAGTTGTTCAACATATTGGAGCGAGTTTGTATCAAAAAGGAGCAATAACTATCGAGAAGGTAGAAGATCACGCACAGCAAAAGATGGTTCTTATTGGCAGAGTAAGCGTGTTAAAGCGTGTTAAAGAAGGTGGTGAATCGGAATGAAAGAGCCTATGTATGAAAACTTTGCCGTATTGGTAGTAGACGAAAACTGCGTACGGTGTCAAAATTTCAAGATTACTGAATCCAAAAATAATACGCTTTGCTGCGAAAATCTTGCTATTTGCCTTAATGCACTAGAATTGAGAGAAGGTGAGAAGGAATGAAGTATGCCGTTGAAAGGCAGACAAACTGTCCGAACTGTAATGCTTCACTTCAAAGTAGTGTCTGCCAGTATTGCGGTACTCGTGTAGGTTGGGACGAGGGAGAAGTTGATTTCCACCCGGCACCGATAACGATACCAATAACTGTTTCTGGGAAGATGATAGAAGAAGCTTTTGCTGATTTCGGGATGGCTGCATATAGTTTAGGGGGTGATCCGGATGGAGAACATCAAGGTTAGATACATAGTGGCAGGGATCATGGTGTTTCTGCTGATTATTCTGATCGTGTGGTTGGGGGTGTGAACGTTATGATTGATAACATAGACGAGAACGAAATCAGAATGAGCGACAACATAGACAAGGACGAAATCAGAAAAGCGATAGACAGATTACAGTTGGAGCATCCTGTTCATTTTGCCTATGATGCAACAAGGATCGTTGAACCTAATATGGCAAAAACGGTTCAAGATGACATTGACCGGGTGGCAAAGATGATGGCGAAAGATGCAACCATTCACATCATCTGTGAAATGGCAAAACTCTATCTTGATGGAGTGAAACCAACGATAGAATCGAATAGATTGCAAAGAGAGTGGATCCCCTGCTCCGAACGGTTGCCGGAAGAAAGTGGAACTTATCTTGTGACGATAGGTAACAGAGATAGAAATACGGTAGTAATTAGTTATTTTTTGAAAAAGTGCAGCGAATGGGATTATGACGAAGTAGTTGCCTGGATGCCGTTACCGAAGCCGTACAAGAAAGAAGGTGAAGCAGAATGAAACTATATGACAGATTTGCAGAAGAATTTATTGATGAAAAAGAGCGTGATATGTGTGCGCCACCCGAAAGATATGAAGAAATGGGCGAACGTAATTATCACCTTAAAGATGTGATGGTTTTTAAGAACGGACAATGCGTAGGTCATGGACTTCTTGATGAAAAACAACAAATTCTATTTAGTGGCTATATTACATGTGAAATGGCGAAAGCATCTGGCTTTGTATGGAAATGTGGAGAAGAAGGTGAAGCGGAATGAGTATGAAAAAAAATATTACCTAAAGCCGAAGCGAAATGGGACTATGGTATGGACGGAAGAGATCCGCAAAGAATTATCGTATTTTTTTGCCCGAAATGTGGCAAGAGAATACGAGAAAAAGAAACAGCATGTGACGAGTGCGGAACGTTCTTTGATTGGAGCAAAAGACCAATAATAAAAGAGATTTTGGCAGTTGAGTGGAGAGAGAGGTGAAGCGGAATGAGTGCCAGAACGATTCTGAAACATCTATATGAAGAAGGGCGAATGACAGAAGCACAATACCAGAAGATTGACCGAAACTTGAAAGAACCCACGCACGGAAAGTGGATCGAACAAAGCGATAACTACGGCGACCCTTATTATGAATGTTCTGTCTGCGAGGATGCATTTATCACATTAGAGGGAACACCGAAAGAGAATCACTACAACTTCTGCCCGAACTGTGGAGCGGATATGAGAAAGAAAGAAGGTGAAGAGAGTGAACGTCAAAACTGATTATGAACTGGGTAAAATAGCGTCTGCTCGTGAAATATTGAACCTGTTGGAAGAAGTCTATTTTTCTTCTGAATATTCGGAACTGAGGATCAATAAAGGAACTAATGGGACTAGAGATTTTATTTTGAACACAATCAAGGAAACGTATCAGATTTAGAAAGAAGGTGAACAACAATGGAACTTGCCCTTGCGCCTTACTTCTATGCCAGGACACCCACCTGCCCCAGATGCGGTATCTCCGTCAAAGATAATGGGGTGGACACATTCAGATGCTATCGCTGCTCCCAGCTCCTACAATGGGATCGCAAAAAGGAAGTGAACCAGTATGTCGGAAGAAAGTCTTATACCTAAAGCCGATTTCCGTATCTACGATGCACCACCGGACACCAATCCGCAAAACTACCAGTTGGGATACGTTATCATCTACAAAGTAAAATCCAGCCCTGTACAGACTATCGGGCTTATGGAACACATCGAGAAAACAAATCCGATCGCCGTGATCCCGACAGAATACTTCTCGAACATAGAAGATGACACTCCGTCCGGTTTCGTATACGTGATCTATAACACCGAGTTTGAGTATAAGTACGGTGTGCGCTGCACCAAAGCGGTAACATCAGCCGTTTCGAGAATGGCCCACGAACTCATTCCCGGAGATAAGATGGTCTACTATCACAAGGCCTGGATTCTCCCTTCGTATGATCCTACCAGGTTCGATACGGAAGATAAGAAGTATGACGCTATCAAAGGTGACACGAAGTTCCAGAAGATGCTTGGCAAACGTGCCGTGAATAAGATAAGGATCGCGCATTTCAAGATTTCCAATGCTGATTGCTATATCCCAACGTCCAGGTCAAATATGACCTGCACTATGGAGAAACATAAGAATTACAAGCTCTGCGTAGAGTGCGCCCTTTCCAGGTACAGATACAGATACGAAACTCGTGATGGATCGGTGCGTGTGAAACCCACTAGACGAAAGAACGGTAAGGTGATACAATAAAGTTGCTTGAAGAGTTTCCCACTCAAAAGACGCACTAAATAGCCGTCTATGTTGCTCCCCAACGTAGACGGTTTTCTTATTCTGTGGTAGAATATCCTTGATGAGAGATAAGGGTTATCCCTTTCAAGGGCGACAGATTGCGAACAGCGAAATGATCGCCCTTTTTCTTTGCATAAAAATGCCACCGACCTTTGCAGCGATCGGTGGCGAGAAAATAGAAATTTAAAGAGGTACTTCTATATCACACTTGCATTATACCACAAAAAGAAAATCCGCAGCACACACATACTGCGGATTCGGGATGGGATTCCACATCCTAGTATCAATACGTGGAAAAACGGTATACATATATTACACCACCCGCTCCCATTTTTCAACCCACAAAAAGAAAGATGGGGCAGGCTTCTCACTACCTACCCCACCGATCCCGAAAAGGAGTCTAATAAAACATTACTTGACACACCATCATATTACCAGATACCGAGGAACTTATCAACTATCGTCCTTCTCCGATCTTCTCTTTCCAATCCGGAGCTTGATCCGTCCATGTTCGTCCGTGAACATCTTCGGTTCACTTATCGGCTGCTTCAAGGCCATGTTCACATACCCACGAGCGTTATACTTATCACCACGCTTGATACCACGCTTGTAGGTGAATGAATACTTTCCGGCACCCTCGTCTTTGAGCCATCTGGACACGGCATGATACTTCTGGTACAAAGTACCTTCCCCTGCCACGTCTGCGTTGTTCTTGAGCCATTCCGTCAACGCATCGTTTATATCCTGGGAGTACGTTACATATCCTTCCTTGTACTCGAACATATCCGAAATGAACTGTTCTTCCCACTTCTGGCCCTCTGAATAGTACGAGAACTGTTGAACCGACCGATCCGACCAATACGGCTTGCCGTCAGAGTTTACCACTTCCAGAAGCCCTTCCAAAGCCCACAAGACTATGCTCTCTATTTCTCTTCGAATCTTCTGCGGAAGTCTGGTATCGACTTTCTCGATCGTCCTCGACTTTACATAAATCGGATGCAACCTTCGTGTAAATCCGTCCGTCTTATCGTCCGAGTTTATCATGTGGTTTCCCGCACACACGATCCTGGCACTATTGTTGATGGACGTGGGGTTACAATACTTATGCTCTATCTTGATCGTCTGGGCCGTAACAAAGTTCTTGAACCGTCCGGAGTTGTCCTGCGACAGATGCGCTTCTCCAATATCGTCATCTATCATGCAGAGCTTTCCTTCCGATGTTCCAATCTGGAACTTATCATTGAAGAACTGATTGATTGAAATCGGCATCTTCGCCTTGCCGAGCATTTCCGGAATCACGCAATCCGTGAGAATAGACTTACCGGATCCCGCCTTACCAATGATAAAGAACGCTTCCTGCGCTTCGTTGGACGGCAGCAGAAGATACCCCAGCATCTGCTTTAGCGTCCACACATCTTCCTCATCAAACAACTCGTCCCGCCACATCTTGAAGTTCGGGAACTCCGGTTCCCTACAGTTCGGCACGTTCACGAAATCATAATCAAACCGATACGGCACGGCAGACTTTTGCCCCTCATAGAATGTGAACCCCTTGTTATCCTTATCCAGATACAAGTCACCATTCCTAAACGGAATCTTCCGTGTTTCGTTATACGCATCCACCTGGTACGCTGATATATAGGTATTATATATATGCTGCGCTATCGAATCCACGTTCTTCGTTTCCAGGTCAATATTAAACAGCATCTTGGTGATCTCTGCCCGAAACTTATCCGGATCAATCTGCCCTTCCGGTGTGAGAATGTACCCTGCATACACGTAGTTGAACCGAGCTTTCCAGATACGGCAGAACCGTACCTGGTTCAATATCATGTTCCCATTCTTCCCCTCTGTATACGCATTTTCCCTTATCTCCCTTGCCACCATGTCCACATCGGGTTCTTCTGTACCTTTCCCCCGAACGATTCTACACGGCAAGTACCCGGTATGCATAAATGAATGTGGGAACTTCAATTCGGGGTGGGTAATCGGCAAGCTATTAAGGTAATCTTCATAGTCAGCTTGCGCTTTCCCTATCTCTGCTTCCAGCAGCTCTTCTTCCCCCAGACCTACATCTTCCACATCATCTTTTCCTGGTTCCAGGGTAACTTTCACCTTCGGCCTGCCCCTCTTTTTCCCCGCCTTTTTCTCCACCGGAGTGATCTTCGGGGTTACTTTTTCTTCACTAGGGGGTGTACTTTTGGTGTCCTCTGATAGTATTTCGTCAATCCATTTTGTGTCTATCATATAGTTTCTCCTTTCGTGATTGATGGTTTTAGGATAGCACAGATGCTTTTTATAGTAAAGTATGTTTCTATTTTTGATTGTCAGATATTGTCATATAGTTGTCGAATGTATGTATTGTTCTGAAATGGCTGGTATTACTTGGGTGCTGGTTGTTATTTGTCATGTTGTCACGTCTTTTTAGAAAAATGTGTATTTTGGAAATTTAAGATTTTTGGTCGATTTTTGTGAATTTTTAGTAGTATTTTTTGTTACTATGCAGTAATTTTTATTACTAAAACGAATGTCGAATTTATTGCATTGAGTATTTTATTAATTGTCTTTTTACTGCTTTTTAAGTCAGAACTGTCGGAAAATTGACTTTCCCGACAAATCCGCAAACCCTAGAGACGTCTTTCTTTTATTATATTATTTGTCATTTGTCACTATATATTAAGTTAGTAATATAGTATAAAAGAATATACGTATATATAAAGAAAGGTAGCCCCCCTTTTTCCGACAACGTGACAAGAAACAAAAGTTATCCCAAAATCTCAATCTGTTTCCGTTGTCGACCGAAAGACAACCACTCGCAGTTGGTGTCGGCAAGACTTTCCCATCCACCCGGTACCCCCTTTAGCACTCCAACAAAGTTGCAGGGGGTACTCTCACAAACACCTATCCCTCACCAGACTTGATTTCTTCCAACAATCTGCTATACTCATGGTAACGGTTCACCAATACCTGCCCGGTATTATTAAATAACCAAAGGGCAAGCACAACAACCACCGGGTAGGGGTAGGTGAATTTCCAGAAAGGAGCATGGGGTGGCTGAGATCATACCTAGTATTGAGAATTACGAACAGACAAGCCTTTCCGTTAAAGGCTTCGGTAAACTCGCTGAAATCTATCTCACTAAAGATAGCTCCCGATCCGAACAGGTCAACACGGCGAACGCTATCATAGCCACCAACATCAATCTCTTTAGGTTCGAAAAGCCGGAACTCACTAACCGTGACGATTGCATGATCGCCCTTAACCGTTACTTCGAGATTTCTGCCGAGAAAAACACCAGACCAACTATCTCCGGTATCTGCCTTTCTCTGGGCCTTACCAGAAAGGCTTTCCTGGAAGCCTGCGATTCCGGCGAAGTAGTCAGACCAGGCAAGGAAACTGTGATCCTTCCGGACGATGTTCTGGAACTCTTCGTGTTCGTGCGAGAAAACTATATCTCCATGATCGAGGGTTTCATGGAATCCAACGTTCTCCATCCGTCTGCTGCGACTTTCTTGCTCAAGAATAATGGCGACTATAAAGACGTGGTGGAACGAAAATACTCCGTCACCCAGGTCACTACCAACTCCGAGCAGCTTGCGAAGAAATATGCCGAGGAACTTTCCGACTTGGAATAAGCGACTTTGGGCGATTCGTTTCGACTTTCCGGAAGATTGTTATAATTTTTGCGAATATTTTACGACTATCAAACGGTTTTAGATTACTACCCTCAAAATTTGCGAAAAATTTTTATACATCAAACCAGACCGAAACACTTTAGCACGTTAAAGCGTTAAAGTGGTCAATCCAGGGTCGAAACGTTTCGCCTTGCGTTTTCGTGGTTCCAGGGGTTCCGGGGATTATCCAGGATGCAAGCATATCCGCAGAACGTTCCAGGATACCCCTAAAAACGGTTGCAAGCGAAAAGCAATATACGGATACGTTTAAATAGTGCAAAGCGTTTAAACGGCAATTTAAACGGTTGTGCAAAATGTAGCTTTAATCTTCCACAAAAAAAGACGGTCAAAAATGACCGTCTGAATTATGACAATAAAAAAGAGGGGCTGCTGCCCCTCACTGTCATTTATATGTTTTTATCCATTCCCAGAAAACCGCACATGTTATAAAAAGCATTATCAATAACATGTTAGATCACCTCTTTCTCATAGTATGTAACAGTTCTTTCTTTCTCTTTCAAGAATGTAACGTTTCCGATTTCTCCGAGATATTCTTTGATTGATTCATTGTTGGCTGCTTTGCATATTGGAATTTGTTCCAGATAGTCAATGTCATCGCATGAAATCTCTGAAACATCTTTGTTTGTATCTTGAATGACACCAACTTCGATTACTTCATCAAAGAAAAAATCTGAAAGCATTTCCAAAAGCTCTTGTGTCATCTTGTCTTCTTGATAGATGATACCACACCATTCACTTTGAGAACTTCCACGGATGACAGTGTGATTCCATTTGTGACCGGTTTTTAAAGTTGCTATGTTAGCAAGTGCTTCTCGTCTGCAATATGCTGTGTTAAGGCATTGTGCAAAAGCAAAACGGTTTGCGTTTACCTTGATACACATATCAACCATTATTTGTTCAATGTTGTTAGGATAATTAAACCACTCGATACAATCATAAACCGTAAGCATATTTTCAAGTTCTTCATTGTCGGTCTGGATTGTATAGCGATTGTCTCCGATTGTTACGAAGTAATTGCCATACTGTTCTTTGAATTGCTCAAAACCAAAATTGTCACAAGATGGATTTTCGTATTTGATAATGTAAGTTGTCATTTTGTCCACGTCCTTTCTTTTAATAAGTTCTTTCACACTTGTAAAGTTGAAAAGCTCTTGCACGTTCGTTCTGTTCGTCAACTTCCAAAAAATATGGGTGTGGATAACCGTCTTGCTGCATTGCGCAAATTGTAGCCGTTTTGCCGTTTTCTGTCTTTATCTCGAACGGTTCACCACCTAACCACGGAGAACCAAAAAGAGCAAATTCAGTAAATGTGTGAATTTTTCCGTTGATTCTGATAAATGCTTCTCCACTAGGTGCAAGTTTTACTGTTTGCCAGTTGCTAACTCGTTCATAATATTCGAGAAAAAGTGTGTTCTGAAACTTGTAATACTCATGATCTTTCATTGTGTACACCCCTTTCTATCACTCGTAAAGAATCGCAAAAGAATCGTAATAACGGTAATTATAACCACATTTGAATTTTGTTTTTAATGGTTCGATGGAAGTGTTAAAAACTTCCATGTTTTCCCATTCCTTTTTCCCTATTCCTTTCAAGCCGTTCATAGAACAGAATCTATGAATATGGTTCGAAGTGGTGGAAGAATAACCGCCCCATGTTCTATACAGTTTCCCACGATAGAGAACACATACGATTGTTGAATAACTCTGTAGTGCTACATATCCACCTTTGCACTCGATGATTGCTGCTTTGTTATTCCAGAAGTTTCTCGAAGAAATCCAACCGCCGGAAAGTGGATAAGCCTTTTTGATCTCGAAGTTTTTACAAATGTTTTTCATAGTTTTGACCCCTTTCTTAAATGTTATTCTCTACAATGTATTCACACATAACGCCATTGTCATAGAATACTTTTACTGTCTGCGTTCCGTCATAATTCGAAAATCTAATGATTCTGGAAATATAGGATGCTTTCAGAATCTTTTTGTTGATAAGGTCTGACGCAAGTGCGGAATAAACCGCTTCTCTGTCAACGCAATATCTGTTAGCGTTGTACTTTCTACCTTCTTTTTCATAAACTGTCATTTTGATCTCTCTCATTGTTTTGTCCTTTCTGCTTGCATGATGCAAGGCTTCTAAAGTGTGATTGATTCTATAATCATTATATACTAACAAAAGTTACTTTCAAGTGTTCGTTATGAAAGATCATGATCTTTCATTGTTTTCATCTCCTAACTTTCTTTCCTAAATGCCCGCCCTTGTTAAAGTAAATTCCGTAATAATCAGCGATTGCACAACCGCCAATTTCTTTGATGTCGGTGTTTATCAAGTATTTGATATAATCCCGACATTCCGAAACAGTATCAAAACCGATTAAAATTCGCCCGCATACGTTCGCAACGAAATAACGATAATTATTGAGGTAAAAATCTGTGTTTGCCATATTATCAAGCCTTTCTCCAATTGTCGGTGCACTTTCTGCAAGTGTTCAAAAGTTCGTTGGCTAAGTGCCAGACGTGAATGTATTCTTCGTGGTTTATATATCCGATATTGTAGCACCTGATGCAGTGTGTTTGTATCTTTTGGGCTTCTAGCCCGGCTTTGTGGTAGAGTGCTTCATCCACCATGATAGAAACCTTTACAAGGTCAGAAAGTAAATCTGTAAAAATGCTATTAGCCATGTTTACACCCCCCCTTATAACGAATAACTAGAACGGTTGAAAACTTCTCTGTAAATAAGTTTTGTTAGAAGTTTTTCGGCTTCTGATTCTGTGTACTTTTTTCTTTCTTCTTCTGTTTGTTCAAGAATGTTTCCCAGAATTTCAACCGCTGAAACATTGTAATAGTAATCGAACAAACCGCCTAAAGCTAAACCACTAGCCCAATCTTCAAACACTTTGAAGAAACTGAAAGAACGTGCTTTCATGTATTCGTTTGAATAATACTTTTCAGCCTTGAAAATTTCCCAGATACAAGCGCATAAAGAATTATCGTTTTCGAGTTGTACATTCAAAGGTTCGAATTTTTTTACAACTTCGCAGCCGCTATAATTCGCTATGATATAATCACGATCTTCTCGAATAATAGCCATTATTCTATTCTTAATTTCTTTTGAATTTGTTTTCAACATTGTTTTGTCCTTTCTGCTTGCAGATGCAAGGCTTATGAAGCGTGATTGATTCTATAATCATTATATACTAACAAAAGTTACTTTCAAGTGTTTGTTATGAAAAATCTTGATTATTCATAAAATTGTAATATTACGAGAAAACAAGGGGTATGAAATATGAAATCCTGGAACTCATCAACCGCCTTTTCAGAAGCTCCAAAATCAAAGAATGTCAAAATCAAAGAACGTCAAAACCTTGTCCCGGCGGGGGATATAGAGTTATGAAAAGTATAAAAGTAACCCCCGAAAATTTTTCGGGCTTAAAAATCGAATTATTTATATTCAACCCCTTGCAAAGTAATCATAATTGCTATAAAATAACATCAACAACCAAAGTTGACCAACAGTTGACTACCAGTTGACCAACAGTTGACCAACAAGACGATCCAGACGAAAGGTGGTAATGAAGATGGCAAAACGAGTGATGGTGTATTTGAGAGTATCTACGGAAGGACAGGTAGATAAGTACGGATTAGAAGCCCAGGAAAGGGACATTCGTGTATATTGCTCGAAACATGAAATGGAGATCGTGGGTATGCTGATTGAGCGGGGAGTGTCCGGGGTAAAGGAAGAGCGACCGGAGTTTGATCGTTTATTGAACGGAGAGTTTGATGGGATTGATGCAGTAGTAGTGGCAAAGAACGATCGAATTGCTCGTGACATAAACGTGTATTATTACTTCAAGATGATGTTGAAGAAGAAGGGGATCGAGCTGATTTCGGTAGCAGAGGATTTTGGAGAGTTCGGGATGATGGCGAGATTCCTGGAAGCGTTCACATTGTGTGTAGCGGAAATGGAGAGAGATAACATTACGAGAAGAACATCTGCGGGCCGGAAGGTGAAAGCGAAAGCAGGGGGCTATGCAGGTGGTCGCCCGCCTTTTGGGTATTATGTGACGGATAAGCGGTTAGAGGTAGATGAAAAGGCAGCAGAGTGTGTCAGGTTGGTGTTCCGGCTTCGGAATGACGGCTTGAAGTTAAAGGAGATAGCGGAGAAGTTGAACCTGGACGGTGAGTATAAGCCGCAGCGTGGGGAATGTTTTACGATCCCGATGATCCAGAACATCTTAAAGCACGAATCTCTGTATAGGGGGAAGCTGAATTATTGTGGGGAGCATGAAGGGATTCATCGGGCGATCTTGTGATGGGAAAGGAGTGAAGGTGATGGGCGGTATTGATGGAATGAAGTGTACAGAATGTCCATTTAGAACACCAGTTTGCTATGTGTTTGGTGATTTCTGTTATGTGGAAGTAATGGAACACTCATCAAATTATACGTTGTCTATGTCAAGTCATATTGGAAGCGATCGAATGAAAGGGGACGGTGATCCGGGTGGAGAGAAATAAAGCGGTAGACGTGATGGAGCTGAAAAGACGGCTTCTGAAATCTGGATTAGACGTAGAAGAACTCCGGAAAGTATATTCGGTGATCCGAGGGATGGGAAGTGTGTGTGGAACAGGCAGGTGGCTTGAAGTTCGTGGACGGTGTACCGGGAAGGTGAAGTTGGTATGTTCGAACTGTCAGTATTCGGGTGGGAACAGACACCCCAGGTTCTGTCCTATGTGCGGGCAGATGAATATGTATGAGAAAGGGGATGGTGGATGGTGATGGAATTTCATTGGTGGCTAGTTAGTTCCGGCGGGCGGTTTGTATCTGGGTTGGTACTTCTGCTTTCGGTGATCGGATATATAGGATGCATAATTTTTGAAACGAAATGGGGAGAATGATACTATGGTTGAGATAAGAAACGATTGTGTAGGGTGTGAGCATTGTGTGCATTGTGGGCAGGATTACTCCGTGTATATGGTGTGTGACGAGTGTGGAAGCGAAGTGGACGGCTTGTGGGAGTATGAAGGGGAACAGTTATGTGAAACGTGTTTGCTGGAAGCCGTACCGAAGGTAGAAGCGAAAGTTCCGGAAGCGGGTGATTTTGATTGAAAGCATTGGATATACATATCCCGGACGATGTGGCGAAACGTGCTGCCACGGTACTGCGGAACTACTGTAAGGAAACAGGGTGTGCGTACTGCGTGTTCAAGTACACGGATCAGAGGAATGGAGTGTGGGCTTGCAGGCTGAATCATACAAGGCCGAGTGAATATGAGATAGTTGATGGAAAGGATGGTGAATCGAATGGCAACGAAAAAGCTGGAACAAAGACCGATAGACGCAGACGAGTTAAAAAGGGTACTGTTAAAGAAGAACCTGGGGTTGGAAGTTCTTGGGGCGGTATTTGAGGTAATAGATTCAGCTCCAACGGTTGATCTTAATGTAAGCCAGGGTCGAGTGACCGGGAAGTGGGAAACGATAATGTATGGGTCTGACAAGCGGAAGATAATGTTTAAGTGCAGCACTTGCGGGTTCACGAATAAGCAATACAAGACAGATTTTTGCAGCCATTGTGGGTCTGATAACCGTGCAACACACATGGTGAATAATGGAAGGGGCTACAGGTGGATGATATGAGAAGAGAAGATGGCAACGGTGGTGAAACCTTTCTGGATGCATTAGTTGATATGATGTGCCGATGCACGGCGATCGAAGTGGCGCAGAACATCATAGATAGTGTTGAGTTGTTTGCTAGGAACAACAAGCTCCTGGACGAGAAGAAGCTGGAAATATACTTAATGATAATCGAACGTCTGCAAAAGGAGATAGACAATAAGAGTGGTGGAATGGTGGTGAGTGAATGACGAGCGAGGAAAAGGAGTATCGAAAGAAACTGGTCAAGGCGATTCACAAGCGGTTTGAAACTCTTCGCGATCCGGAAGCGGGCAAAGACGAACTGGCTGTGCTTCGTGAACTCAATGATGAATGGGCGCATGAGCAGAGTGAGATATTGCGATCGCAGATAATCACCATAATGAAAGCGAAATTTGACGAGAAGCTATATAAACTTCTTCGGGAATCCTTGAAGTTTGATGCCACGGTGTCATTTGATGCGTTCATGCGGTTCATGGAGTGGGAAAGAGAGCCGGAGAAGCGGTTCTATATGCCCAGAAGGAAGATCATCAAGTCTATGTGGGTTGATCCTATCCAGGAACTGTTGGACGGCAAACTGGACTTACTTTCCTTATCATGCCCGCCAGGAACCGGGAAGAGTACGTTAGGGACGTTTCTGCTTGCTTTCCAGATGGGCCGGGAACCGGATAAGCCCAACCTGGCATCTGCCCATTCCGGTACGCTGACGGATAGCTTTTATCGGGCCGTACTTTCATTGATAACTGATCCGGAATATACCTACCATGAGATATTTCCGCACGAACTGGCAGACAAGAACGGCATGAACCAGACGATCGACCTGGTAAAACCTCATAGATTTTCCACGCTGACGTGCCGAGCCATCAATGCATCGTTGACTGGTGCTACCCGATGTGAGGGGCTACTATATGCGGATGACCTTGTGTCCGGCATTGAGGAAGCCATGAACCCGGAGAGACTTGATAACCTCTGGCAGAAGTACTCGAATGACTTGAAATCTCGTAAGAAGGACGGTGTGTTCGTAAAGAAACTGGTAATGGGTGAAAACGGTATGCCAGTAGAAAAAGAAGTCTTTATGGGCGCAAAAGAGATTCATATCGCAACCAGATGGTCGGTGCGTGACGTTATCGGGCGGTTGGAATCACTTTATGGGGACAACCCCAGAAGCAAGTTTATTCGCTGTCCTGCGCTCGATGAAAATGAAGAGAGTAACTTTGACTATGAGTATGGTGTCGGCTTTTCTACACGGTATTTCATCGACATGAGGGCCAATCTTGATCCTGTGTCATGGCAAGCATTGTTTATGAATATGCCGATCGAGCGTGAGGGATTACTTTTCCCGAAGGACGAACTACGGTATTATTATACCCTGCCAGTAGATTCGGAAGGGAAGCGGATAGAGCCGGACTATGTACTGACGATCGCAGATACAAAGGATAAAGGAGCGGACTACGGTGTAATGCCGATAGCTTATATCTATGGTGAGGACGTATATATTGAAGATGTGGTTTGCAATAATGGCAAGCCGGAGAACGTAGAAGCGGAGTTTGTAGAAAGGCTTTTGAACCATGCAGTACAGATGTGCCGATTCGAATCGAACGCAGCAGGTGGCAAGGTAGCGGATAAGGTCAATGCGGAAGTACAGAAACGTGGTGGCACTACACATATCACCAGACGGTACACCACATCGAACAAAGAAACGAGAATCCAGGTGAATAGCCCGGCGGTAAAGAAGAGGTTCTTGTTCAAGGCGAACTTTGACCGATCCACGGAGTATGGCATCTTTATGAATATGCTGGTGACGTATGTCTTGTCCGGCAAGAACAAGCACGATGATGTACCGGACGCTCTGGCTATGCTTGTAGAGTTCATTGAAAGCCTTGTCCGAACGAAGGTTGAGATCGTAAAACGGCCTTTTTGAATATAATGTTGACACTAATAGAAACAAATGTTATTATGATGATGTCATAAGGCTATTGTCCTTTATGTGATTGATTCTAGTTTGTGCCCCACGCAGTAATGTTGTGGGGCATTATTTATTACTTGACAAGGTAAACATAATGCCATATATTGTGAGTGTAGGTAATGAATGATGATCGCTTCTGCGTTGGGGTAGGGGCGATTTTATTTTGTGCGAGGTTACTTGACGATGGCAGAGAGCAACGAATATGTACTTTTGGGAAGAAGAGAGATTTTGACGGATGCGGAAACCGTGACCCAGGAAAATCTTCTTGACGAACTGAATAAGGCTTTGTTCATGCACCGTCAGAACCGTTCTGATATTCAGTATTTGTGGGATTACTACCGTGGACGGCAAGACATTCTGGACAAAGTGAAACTGGTACGTCCGGAAATCAATCATAAGGTGACGGTCAACAAGGCAAGCCAGATCGTAAATTTCAAAGAGAACTTTGTAATCGGAGAACCTATCTCTTATGTAACCAGGGTCGATGATGAAGCGGTAATGAAGGACGTGAACAAGCTGAATGATGCTTTTTATGTGCTGAATAAGTTTCCGCACGATAAGAAACTGATTCAATGGGGTCTTATCTGTGGTATTGCTAACCGCTATATTTCGACCGAGAAAGTTGGGGATGTGCCTTTTAAGCTGTACACGCTTGATCCTCGTGACAGTTTTGTAGTAAAGAACTCCGGAATCGCTCGTAACCCTGTGTTTGCCGTATCTTACTATGAAAAGGTGGGGAACACCACTCCGATCCCGATGGTAAACACCAATATCTACCACGCAGAAGTATACGAAGTCTGGACAAAGACACAGTATTTCCGTGTTGAGGACGGTGATATTGCAGATGTAAAAGATAACAAATTGGGCGAGATTCCAATCATTGAGTACCCGGCAAACGAGGAACGGCAGGGTTCTTTCGAAATGGTTCTGCCCCTGCTCAATGCTCTGAATGACGTATATAGCGGGCGCATGGACGGTCTGGACAACTATATTCAATCGTTCTTGAAGTTCGTGAACTGTGATGTAGACGAGGACGGAATGAAACTTCTTCGTGATTATGGAGCAATCAAGATCAGTAGCACGAAAGACCTTCCGGCAGATGTGGAGTTTATTGCTACCGAACTGAATCAGCAGCAGACGCAAACTCTGGCATCCGATATTGAAATGCAAATTATAACGATTTGTGGTCTGCCGAACCGTAACGGTGGATCAAGTGTGTCGGACACCGGACGTGCGACCGAACTCCGGGACGGCTGGAATGACGCTCTTTGTAGGGCGAAAGACACCGAGGGTGCATACAAGGAAGCCGATAGAAAGGCTATGAGTATTATATTAAAAATTTGCTCTAATACCGGGTTCTGCCATTTGAAGGAATCCGATATTGAAGCAGAGTTCTCGATGCACAACTACGATAATATCCAGAGCAAATCCCAGGTACTTATCGCCATGTTGCAGAATCCGAAGATTCATCCGAAACTGGCTTTCGAAGCATCCGGTCTGTTTATTGATCCGGAATCCGCATACAAGGTCAGCATGGATTATTACGAGGAACAGCAGAAGTTGCTTGCAGAGCAGCAGATGAAAGCTACAACGGCTGATAAGGCCGAAGGAAATAGCGAACAGGGAAGTTCTAAAAACGCACAAGACCAGAAGCCAATGTCGAATCCGATTTCGAAAGAAGCTTCGAAAGGAAATTTTTAACAGACAGAGAAGTCTATAATCGCAGAAAGGTAGGTTGTCAGAATGGCAAACATCAAAGACTTGCTTGGTGAAGCATATCACGAGGGCATGACGAATGACGAGATCGTAAGCGCACTAGAGGGTGTGTCACTTCCCCAGGATCGGTCGGACGAGATCGACCGTCTTGTAAAGGCGAAGGACAAGGCTACTTCCGAAGCAGCCGAGTATAAGCGTCAGTTGAAAGCCCACATGACAGATGAAGAAAAACGTGCCACGGAAGAAGCTGAAAAGTATCAGAAGATGGAGAAGGAGAACGAAACTCTCCGTAAGCAGATTGCTATCTCCGACTTAACGGCAAAGTATGTCGCTTCCGGAATGGACGCAGATACGGCATTAAAGACCGCAGAAGCATCGTATACTGGCGATTTCGATACTGTAATCGCTAACTACAATAACACGATCGCTTCCATGAGAGAAAAACTGGTAGCAGATACCAAAGCGGAAATGATGGCTACCAACCCTGTTATGCATGGTGGTAAGACCGGGAAAGTCAAAGACTATTCAGAGGGCATCAATAGCGCACTCGCTAATGGTGACTATACAAACGCAGCGGCATTGATGCGTTTGCAACAAACACAAAATACAAACAATTAAAGTGAGGTAAAGACTATGGCACAGAATGAAGCTAATGTAATGACTTCCCATAATCTACTGAACTATGATGGTTTACTGTTTGCGAAAGGCAACGCAGGAACACCGTTCAGTACCCTTATCGGTGGCAAGTCAAGAACAACGAAGAGTTTTGAGTTCGATACTTCTCTGGAATATGAGATCGGTGGTGGCACAGAGCAGCCGGAGATCACAGAAAGTGCTTCTCTTGTAGCTCCTACACCGTCCTTCGTAACCAGAGAGCAGAACACCAACTTCTGCCAGATTTTCCAGGAAGCTCTGGCTATCTCTTATGCGAAGGAAGCATCTATGGGTCAGCTTTCCGGTCTGAATATCGCAGGTCAGCAGGCTAATCCGCAGAACGAGCTGGATTTCCAGGTCGGTGTTCGCATGAAGAAGGTCGCAAAGGACATTGAGTACACTTTCCTTAACGGTGTTAAGCAGAAGGGCACTCACGATGATGTAGCTTACAAGACAGAAGGTATCGTCAATGCGATCAAATCCATTTCCGAGGATGTTGCTGGTGAGGGTCTGACCTATTGGGCGGTTGCCGTTCTTCTGGCAGACCTTTCTGGCGAAGCTCCGGTAGAGAACCTTGTTCTCATGGCTCGTAGCGTAAACATCATGCAGCTTAATGCAGATGCAGCAAAGAATCACATGACCGTTATCCCGGCTTCCAGAACTGTCAATGGTATCGCTATTGACACTCTGGTAACACCGTTCGGTAACATCGGTATCATGGCTAACAACTTCCTGCCGGAAGGTACAGCGGTTATCGTCAACCCGACAATTTGCGCTCCGGTCTACATGACAGTTCCCGGAAAGGGAAATTTCTTCCTTGAGGAATTGGCGAAGGTCGGTGGGGGTGCTTCCTACCAGCTCTACGGAATCATCGGTCTGGACTATGGCGCAGAATGGTATCACGGTAAGCTCACAGGTCTTAAAAACACCTTTGCTGCTCCGGATAATTCCATTTCTATCAGCGGTGTTGTTGCTACTGTTGAAGCAGATGCTACGATCATCGGTGCTACCCTGGACAAGAACGAAGTTGCTGCTGACGATACAGCCACCGTAAGTGTATCTGGTGTCCAGTACGATGTTAAGCCTGGAACCGATGCTACTCTGGCATATCTGTGGCAGGTAAGAGCAAAGACAGGTACAGTTTGGACAGACCTTACATCCGCATATACTGGCTACAATACAGCAACCCTTACCGCAAAGGCTGCCGATGCAGGCAAGCACTATCGTTGTAAGGTAACTGCAAGTGGTACAGCTACCGGAACTGTATTCTCTGACGAGTGTACTGTCGAAGAAGCATAAGATCAAACTACTAGAGTGAGGGGGTTACTTCCATGACACTTACAGAAAAAATCGGTATGGTTAGAAAACTGTTTGGGCGAAAGGCAGACGGCACGGAGTTGTCGGATGCGGAAGTAACTCCTTTTCTCCTGGTAGCGAAGTCTATCGTGTTGAATAGATATGATCCTTTCGGCAATACTGCGGAAGTGCCTGGTAAGTTTGACATTCTTCAATGCCGGATTGCCAACTTCATGCTCGTGAAGCAGGGTGCAGAGGGAGAGATTCAACACACGGAGAATGGTGTTACTTGCATTTACGGACAAGCGGATATTCCGAACGAGTTGATGCGAGAGATCATACCGAAAGCAGGGGTGATAGGTAGTGCGAGGTTTGATGCGTAACAAGCGACCAATCTATTACAAGAATTACGTTTCTACGGAATACAAAGAGGATTCCCAGGGCCGTAAAACTGGTAAGAGAAAAGTCACTTATACTGACTTAAAGACCGTGTACGGTACTGTTTCTACCCCGACCGGAAATGCTATCCTGGAAATGTTCGGCACGGACGAGAGCTATGATAAAGTAGTAGTTCTGGATATGCCGAGCATCGACATAAATGAGAATAGCATCTTGTGGCTTGATGTGAAGTACGGAGAGGACGTTGCCCATGATTATGTGGTAAAGCGGATCGTCAGAAATCACAACTTCTTAACGATCGGAGTTCGGAAGGTGGATGTGAAGAATGGCACGGAGAATTAAAATTAGGCTTGATGCTGATTCTATTTCAAGTGCGATTTCGGAGATTCAAACCTACCGAAAAGAAATTGAAGATGCAACAAGGTCGCTAATAGAAGAACTCGTAAAAGAGGGCTGCCAGATATGCCACACACGAATATTGATGTGGGGTGCATTGGAAAGTGGAGAGTTACTTGATAGTATCGAGGGCATCTACGATCCTGTATCTGGAAAGGGTATAATCAAAACAGATTGTAAACACGCAGCCTTTGTGGAGTTCGGAACTGGTGTATTTGTTGAAGGAGAAGCCAAAGCAAAGTACGGTGATGCCGGATGGTGGTATTTTGACAAGAAACAAGGACGGAAACGCTGGACAAAGGGTATGCCACCCAGACCGTTCATGCATGAAACATACATAGAACTAATGGAAAAAGCGCAGACGATGGCGAGGTTAAAGTATCATGGTTGATTTAATGCCAGATGTATTTGATGCTATATATAATGCGGTAACGGCAGAATACCCGAACGCAGACCTGGCTTCACATTATGTGAATCAGCCGAGTGCTTTCCCACATGTACAGGCATGGGATGAGAGTAACACTACACCGAGAGAAGGTATGAACCTATCCGGTGACGAGTGTTTTTCGAACATCGTTATCCACATTGAAATCTTCGACAATATGCTTGACGGAGAAGGTGCGGAGAACGTAGAGAAGATACTTTCTCTCATTGATCCTGTAATGAGAATGTTTGGTTTCAGACGTACTTATAATGCGCCTGTACCTAACTTTAATGATGCTTCCGTGTACCGGAAAGTAGTACGGTATACGAAGTTACAACCTAACAATAATTGATGAAGGGAGATTACGAATATGGCAGTAGATGTAAATCAGCTTTATTCAACTTACAAGACGTTCCTTATGCATGGAACAACTTCCGGTGGTACAACTACCTATGAGAAGTTAATCGACATTCGTTCGTTCCCGGATATGGGTGGATCACCGGATTTGATTGATTGTACCACCCTTTCGAACAAATCTAAAATCGGTGTTCCTGGCATCCAGAACAACGATGCTCTCGTGTTCGAAGCAAACTACAACCCGACTACATACGCAGCGGTAAAGGCTGTTTGTGACGGTCTGGTACATGACTTCTCTGTATGGTTCGGCGGTACTGAATCCGGCAACACTCTGACACCGGACGGCTCTGACGGAAAGTTTGACTTCAAGGGAATGGCAGACGTGTACGTAGCAGGTGGCGGTGTCAACGAAGCGAGAACCATCCAGATCACCATTACTCCGACCACGGATATTGCTTTCAGCGTTCCGTCCTGATATAATCGGGGTAGATACAATTTAATAAAAGTGAGGTCACTATTATGGAGAACAAAAAGTTATCCTTCGAGTTCGAGGGAACACGTTACACCTTATCTTTTAACAAGCGTACAGTTCGCTTGCTGTCACAGAATGGCTTTAAGCCGGAAATGATTCACGACCAGCCTGCAATCGGAATCCCGATGCTGTTCAAGGGTGCGTTCCTGGCAGAGAACCATTGGGTTAAGGACGATGTAAAGGATAAGATTTATGGCACTCTTGTCAATAAGAGTGAACTTATCAATAAACTCCTTGAAATGTACGCTGATCCGATTAACGCATTGTTCGATGAACCAGAGGACGTTGAAAAAAAAGTGACTTGGGAAGCGAACTTCTAACGGACACGGATGAGAATGAAGGGGGTTCTGGTGAATCAGAATCCCCTTTTTTCATAGCAAAACTATTAGATGATTGCTTCCCATACTATCTATCGTTGGGAATGACGGCAGAGGAATATTGGGACGGTAACAATGACCTTGTAATTGCATACCGAAAGGCAGCAGATATAAAGGCGAAACGGAAGAATGTAGAACTTTGGTTGATGGGCCAATATGTATATGACGGTATCATGCGATTGCTTCCGGCTATGCATACCTGGAAGCCGAAGAAGCCGGAAAGATATGTTGAAGAACCATATCCTCTGACAAAGGCAGAAATCGAAGAAAGAAAACTTCGGGATGCAAAGAAGGAGCAAGAACGAATAAGAGAACAGATGATCGCTGCCATGAACGTGCAGCGAATGAAAAAGAAAAAAGTAGAGGACAAAGAAAATGGCTGATTATGTTGAGGGCTTAGTCATTGAGATAGAATCGGAATCCGGTAGTGCGATAAGCGCATTGGAAGAGCTGGAAAATCGTCTGAATCTTCTTCGCAATACTGCGAAGAATAGTACGTCTATCAGAACTTACGGTAAGAACCTTGAGCTTCTGAATACAGCGTTGAAAAATAGTCCAATCATTGATGATTCGAAGATCACTTCGATGCTCAAATTCTCCCAGGCTATGTCTGCTATATCGGCTTCAAAATTGAACACATCCGTTGCAAATAACATTGTCAAATTTACAAATGCGGTGAACGGTATCAATGGTGAGGTTTTTACAAAACTGGAAGAATTGTATGGAGTTCTTGGTGGTATTCGAGGGCTTTCTGATATTAAGTTCCCGACAAGCGTGTCTACTGGGTTAAAAAATGCGGTTAATATCGCCCAGGAAGTACAGGGCATAGACCTTTCTAATTTTGATAGACTTGTAAATGCTCTTACAAAGCTGGGTTCTTTAGCAAAGGTTGATACTTCCGGAGTAAAGGAACTTGCCAATTCTGTTAAGCAGGTATCGCAAGTAACATCCAGAGCTACAAAGACAGGACGTACATATAATACCGTACTTGCGAACCTTCGTGCAAAGACGGTTGCGCTTATGGCTGCATGGACGAAACTTTCACGCTTTGCTACAAGCGCACTTGGGGAATATGGTGATTATATTGAAACATTAAACCTCTTCGAAGTGTCTATGGACGAAGCAGGCGGGGCTATGTACGAGTTCGCTGAAAAGGCGCAAGACCTTCTGGGCATTGACCTTTCTCAATGGATGAAAGCCCAGGGTGTATTCATGTCGCTTGGAAAGGGCTTTGGTATTGCCACGGATCGTGCTGCGGTAATGTCACAGCAACTTACGCAGTTGGCTTATGATATTTCGTCTTTCTACAATATCTCCGTAGCAGATGCGGTACAGAAAGTACAGAGTGCGTTCTCCGGAGAACTTGAACCTGTTCGTAGATTGGGTTTTGACTTGTCCCAGGCGAGATTGCAGGCGATTGCACTTTCCCAGGGCATCGACAAGAACGTTTCGTCCATGACCCAGGCAGAGAAAGCGAACCTTCGTTATATCGCATTACTCACGCAGGTAACAGACTTACAGGGTGACTTGGCAAGAACGATTGAATCTCCGACCAACCAACTCCGTATCTTGAACGCACAGTTCCAGCAACTACAGAGGTCGGTAGGTCTTGTATTGCTTCCGCTTCTTAACCAGGTGCTTCCGTATCTCAATGCGATTCTGCGCCTTATCAAGATGATTGCTGACGAAGTTGCTGCTTTGTTCGGTTATACTCTTCCTAAACTGTCCGGCAAGGACTTCGGAGTGAGTATTGCAGATGGTGGTGATGCTATCTCCGATGCTCTGGATGATGCGAACGATTCGGCAGAACAGTTGAAAAACACGCTTGCTTCGTTCGATGAAATCAACCTCATTACTTCCTCTTCCGGTGGCAAGGGGGCAGGTCAGGCTATGGTTGATATGGCTTCTCAATGGAACTACGATCTTCCTACTTATGACTTCCTTGGTGATGCCCAGGAGAATAAAGCGAAGGAGATTGCAGACAGATGGAGAAAAGCCCTCGATCCACTTGTGTATTTCATCAAGGAAAACATTAAGTGGGTAAAGGATAACTTTGACGAGATTTCCACGGCTATTCTTATTATTGCCGGAGCTTCCGTGCTTGGTAAGTTTGCAAAGGGTATTCAAGACTTGCTTGCAAATATTGATTTGCTGAAAACAAAGTTTGCCGGATTCAGTATGGTTACGATCGGTGTAACCATGAGTTTTATCGGTGGCAAGGACATTGGCAAGGGTGATATTGTCAAAGGATTCCTTGAATCCGCTTTCGGTACTGCGGTTGCGGGTCTGGGTGGTTATCTCATGTTTGGTACAACAGGTCTGGTTATCGGTCTGGGTATCAGCATTGTTGCATCTGCGTTTGGTTTCCTTGAAGGTCAAGACCAGGCATTGAAGCAAAGAATCAATGACGTGTTCTTTTCTTTCGATGATGCCAGACAGAGCGTAGAAGATTTTGAAAAAACATGGAATGATTTCCTATCGAACTATTCCGTTGACGAGATTGCCGAAAAACTGGATTATGCAAGTTCTCTCGAAGGTAATGTAGAAACGATCGGCAGAAATATTTATACGTTACAGACGAACTATGAAGATGGCATTGGAGATATGGCGAACTATGCTGCTAATATTGACGCACTTTGGGCCGAACTTGCTGAATCCGTTGCAGAACACATCAAGGCTATCGGTGATGCTATTCGTGAGGGATTACAAGGCGATTATGGCGATTTCTTGCGCATGAATGGTGTACTTGTAGAAACTGTAGAAGCAGGTGTCGGGCAGGCAGAAGAGAACATTAAGGCTATGGTCGAAGATGCAAGCCAGGCGGTACACGCATATAGAGAACAACTCGAAGCCGGAGAAATCTCGCAAGACGAGTTCAACGAAGCGATCAAGCCGTACATGGAGAACATGAGCGAACTGTATGACATTATGGGTAACGCTACAACGGCTACTGACGAGTTCGTGAAGTCTTTTGATGGTGTCGGTATCAATTTCGAGGGCTTCGATCAGATGCTTGAAACGGTTGACACGGTATCTTCTTCCTACAAGGAAAAACTTGATGGCATGAAGAAATACTGGAACGAGTGGGGATCGAATCTTGAAGAACTGATTCCGTACATGACACCGGAGCAGCAGGCAGAAGCAAAGCGAGCATTGGAGTTCTTACCACAGTATATTCAGATGCAAGAAGATGCACTTACGGCGGGCTACAAGCAAGTCATTGAGCGTATTGAAAATACTGCGTTCGTGAACTGGCAAAAAACGCTTCGCACAGAGGACTTTGAGGATGCGAACTATGTTCTTGGTGAAGGTCTGCTCGAACTTGATAGGAAGTTGAGTGACTTCTACGAATCCGAGGGCATCGAGCGTGGAAAGACGAACTTCAAACAGCTTGCCGATTCTCTGTATGACTACAATGATGCTATGGACAAGGTGACAAGTGGCGATTATGACGAGGAAATGGAAGTCCTTTTCTATGAGCAGGCAGAAGGGGCAAAGGAATACGCTGAAACAATAAGCCGTATCGGTCAAGAAACATCTGATGTGTGGGAAGATATAGTAGGCTTCTATAAAGACGGAAAGAATGATCTGTTCGAAATAGAAACGCAAATTGCGAGTGACCTTTCCGACCAGATGTACAGAATGACACGAATGGGTAAGAGTATCGGTGATTCTATGACCGAAGGTACTTTGGTTACATACGCTGCTTATAAGGAACTGTCACCGAAGTTCATTAGCGTAATTGATGGTATGGCAGAAGGTGTAGCCCAAAGCGCACCGAAGTTCAAACAAGCGTCCGACAAGGTTATTCGTGCTATTGGAGAACCTTTTTCCGATCCTAACGATATTCCGCAGAAGGAAATCTTAAAGATGCTCCAAAGAGATAGTGACGCTATGGTCAGCGCACCACAACTCGCCTTGTTTGCTAACTCGTCCGAGAAGTTAGTTGCCGAGATTGGCAAGGCTTTCTCTGATCCGGAATCGACCTTACAGACAACCTTGCTTGGCACTCTGACAGATGCTATCAACGTCAATCCGGTTCTCTTCCAGGAGAAGGGTATCGAACTGAAAGACAATCTGCTTGCTGGTTTGACAGGTAGCGTAGGTGTTGAGGAAGCAACAGGATCGTTCAAGGATATGCTCTTTGCGGGTCTGGACGGCAACGAAGCACAGGAGTTCGGCAGACAGTTGGGCCTTGGAATTGCAGACGGTATGAACGATACGTCAGGCTCTACCAAAGAAGCAGCACAATCTCTCGTAAAGAAGATGGCTGATCCATTCAATCAGTTCGGCTCTGATCTCTATGACTTTATGACGAGCTTGACCCAGGGTGTAGCCGATATATGGAACGGTCTGACAATCTCTACCGGAAAGGCTTCGTTCTACAACAACGGCACAAGACGTTGGAAGATGCGTGGATATGCTTCCGGTGGTTTCCCGGATAGTGCTGACTTCTTCTACGCAAACGAGAATGGTGTACCGGAGTACATCGGTTCTATGGGCGGTAAGACGGCGGTTGCTAACAATGCGGAAATCATCGAAGGTGTATCTGACGGTGTGTACCGTGCGCTCAAAGATACTGGCTTGGTCGGTGATGTGAAGAAGATTGCGAACAAGTCTGGCAAGGTCGTATTTGCTCCGTCCGAAGAAGCCGGAAGAGTGATGCAACAGAGCATGGATATGTACAGCGAAACAGGGGGTAGATACTAATGGGTTTAGGTATTGAATACAACAAAAAGATGGGGTTCGCTATCAATGGGGTAGCGATCCCCGACCCTGCCACTTACGATTATAGTACGCAATCTCTGGACACTTTTGCGGAGCGTAACACCAAAGGACGTCTGCATCGTAAGATGGTTGCTGCGAAGTATAACGTAGCACTCAAATGGAATGGTCTGGACTACGAAACTGCATCGGGCATCTTGCAATCCATAACTGCACCGAAGTTCACGTTCAAATTTCCGTGTCCGGAAGTTCCGCTTGAAGAGAATGACGGTTGCCATACCGGAGATTATTACGTTGGCGATCGCCACATATCCGTACTTAACGCTTCTGACGATGATATGTCAAAGTGGATGGTTTCGATGAACTTCGATTTGATTGAGTATTAAGGAGAAAGACTATGGCTTGGAATGTGAGCGAAACGTTTCGTGCAAACTGTTACGATCAAAGCAAACGTCAACGTATGCTGCTCCAATCTGACGAAGTTTGCCTTACGAACGAAGATATTAGTGTATCTGGAATGGTGAAGTTCAATCTGGCTTCCATTACCGGGGATCAAGTTGTTTTCGGTCAGACACCGACCAACAGCATCAATGTGTCCATCTTAAACGAGGACGGACGAATCACGGCAGAAGAGATAGCATCTGACGAGTTCCGGTGCTACATCGGAGTAGAAGTGTCGGACGATGATTTCTATTGCCCGGCAAATGCTATTTGTGCAATTCACACAAAGAACGAGAGCATAAGCGTCCACTCCGTTGCTCCGTATGTTCGGGGAAATGTTCGGTTTGAATCTCTGCTTCCGCAGTTGTCGAACGGCTGGAAGTGCAAGATACTGTTTGCCTACGAAGTTGTCTACTTCGTGGTAGACAACGGCACAAACCGATACTACGGCAAGAACGAGCGGAACTGGTACTTCGACTTTGGAGAGAATGAAGAATGTACCACGCTTGAGAAGAATATGCTTGACAGTTTCATGGATAGGGACGATGATAATGATTCAATCTCCTACCATGAGGACGGCATGGCTGAATATGCGTTCATTGAAAGCAAGCCCCCTGTAAATTCGTGGAATGATCTTTCGTCCGGCACATGGAATACAGTTCGCTCGAAAGAATGGGCCGATTATAGCGGATATACCCGGATGGCGCACGTTGAGTATGAATCTGTACCGTATGGTGTATGGAAGTTCGAAAAACCCAGAACCGTGAACTTGGCTATGCTCAATATCAACGGCAAGGACAGAATGACGGCTTTCGATGAAGATAGCCTTGGCTTTGCAGAATGGGTCGGTGGTACTTCCATGACCGTCCGTAACTTCATTAAGAACGTTGCTGCCTACAAGGGCATCCCGATTGGCGATCTGTCCGGTCTGGGGGATATGGTTGACGAAATCAAGATTGACCCTTCGAGGTATTACCAGGGCAAGTCTTTGAAAGATTTGCTCTCGTATGCATTTGAGGTCGGGGCGAGTAATGCGATCATTGACCGTGAGGGAAATCTGTCTGCTCATAGTACGTCTATGGTTGCTCCGGAATTGCCATACGTTTATTCCTTCGATGTTGCCGATTTTACGGCTTGCACGATTGGAAGGGTACTTATCTATAAACAAGGCGACCTGCGCCTTTATCAAACGATTAGCGGGGTTTCTGACGGTGATACATACGAATGGAATGACAACCCATTCTTCAACAAGACTTCCCCAGCAAGCCAATGGGATTCAGAAGGTATGCACTCGAAGTTCGGTGGATTCAGAAACGCGATCACCGTTGCCGATGCAGACTACTCTTTGTGGTGTGACGATTGCTATAGATTTACCCAGGAAGAAACTACGTTCTTCGAACCGATCTTCACGATCACGATGGAGTGGAACGCTTCTGGTAGAGTAACCTATACGAATAACGGACAGGAAAAGCGGAAGTACGCAAAGTACGATAAGCGTATCGAAGCTACTACGTCCATCAATGACAACAACATGGACGGTCTAAACAAGGCCCAGTATGCAAACAAGTTGGAGTTCAACGAAGAAGGTCTGACGGTGTTTGCGAAGGGTATGCAGATTCGTAACGTTAAGGGCGAGAAGGTATTCTATGCAGATGATAATGGCGACTTGGTTCTGTCCGGCACTCTTTCTGCCGTGAAGGGTTACTTCTCCGGATTGCTTTCTGCTACGTCCGGCAGCATTGGTGGATTTGAAATTGTTAGTGATAATCTTCGTTGCACGAACCCGAACGATGCTGGGGAGAACTTATTCCTTGGCATGGGGTATGGTGCGAACCCGATGGATAAGACACCACTTCTGAAAGTTTCGTCTACCGTAGGGGTGGATGACATTGGTGCTACAAACTATAAGCATATTGCAATTTGCAAAGACGGTATCTATTTCCAGACCAGCAAGAACACTTCACAGTATGCTTCGAGCGTTGGTGGCGCATTTGCTACTGGCGCACTTGGCGAAGAATATCTGGACGTGTTTGCTTCCAGAAGATTGAATCTGCGTTCGAGTTCCGGTGTTGTCAGAATTGAAAGCTATCAGCCTATCGAGTGCAATAAAACAGTAAGTTTTGACAACGTACCCAGCTCTGCTAGTTCTGCCAATGCCGTGCTTACGTATGCGGATAACAAATACACTCTGAATGTACAATCTTCTCTCCGGAAGTTCAAAGACAATATTGAAACTATTGCCGATGCTTCGGAGAAGGTAGATAATTTGAGGGGAGTACAGTTCACTTCAAAGTGTGAAGCGGATGATCCGAACACCGTATACTTCGGTCTGATAGCGGAAGAAGTAGAGAAGGTTGTACCGGAACTGGCAACATACGTCAATGGCGAACTGCAATCCGTACAGTATGACAGGGTTTGCGCCCTGCTTATTGAGGATAATAAGGCTTGTCATAAGCGTATTAGAGACCTTGAAGAGAGACTTGAAAAACTTGAAAGGATGGTGAACAAATGAACTACACTACCAACTACAACTTGAAGAAACCAGGGTACAATGACACGGCTGACGTAGGCGATCTCAACGATAATTTTGACGTGATTGACACCACTATGAAATCCATTTCGGATCATGCAGGGGCCAATAGCGGAAATATCGCTACTCTTACGAGCCAGGTGAGTTCGTTAGATGCACTTAAACAGCCAAAGACAGATAATACGCTTGGCACTACGGCAAAGACCGTGGTTGGTGCTATCAACGAACTGGCAATCGACATGGCGAGAAGAACCGACTTGACTTGCAAGCCGTACTTCATCCATCCATCCAGTATTGATGACTTGAAGGATTCCTTGTATGACATTTTCGATGACATGAACAACCAGGAAGTAAGCATCTGCATTGTAGCTCCTACTTTCAACGATCATAGTGTTCTTGGCGGTTGGGCGCAGGTATGTATCTTGATGCGGTACGATTCGAACGTGTTCCATGCCACTTTCCCTTCTCGTGGAGTGGATATGTATTACCATGATGGAGATTGGCATACGAGCAAAGCAACGATGGCAGAGATTGAGTATTGATAGGGGG
>JAZNXH010000093.1:0-3362 GCA_045593785.1 Lachnospiraceae bacterium | reverse complement strand
GGCCTTCTTCGTCATCATACTCAAGAAGCGGGAACTCAGTTACCCAGAGGAAATTAAACTGTTTCTTATCAAGAATATCCATCTGCTTTGCTACTTCACAACGAAGTGCGCCAAGCACTGCATATACTACTTTATTCTTATCTGCTGCAAAGAGCATCAGATCCCCCGGCTTTGCACCCATCGCCGCGGTCAGGGCTGCCAGTTCTTCTTCGGTCATGAACTTAGCAAACGAAGACTTGTAGGTACCGTCTGCATTCACTGCCAGATATGCAAGACCCTTTGCACCATAATCCTTTGCAAAGTCTACCAGCGCGTCAATCTTCTTACGCGGCATCTCTGCCTGTCCCGGAACGGTAATACCACGAACCGAACCACCGTTAGCAATTGCTCCGGTAAATACGGAGAAACCGCAATCCTTCACTACGTCACTTACATCGCAAAGTTCCATACCAAAGCGGGTATCCGGCTTATCGGAACCGAAGCGGTCCATCGCCTCCTGCCAGGTCATACGCGGAATCGGAAGCTGTACATCGACTCCGATGCACTCCTTCATCAGTTTCGCAATCAGACGCTCATTTACGTCGATAACGTCATCTACATCTACGAAAGAAAGCTCCATGTCAATCTGGGTGAACTCCGGCTGACGGTCAGCACGTAAGTCCTCATCACGGAAACACTTTGCAATCTGGAAATAACGGTCATAACCGGACACCATCAAGAGCTGCTTGAACAGCTGCGGCGACTGCGGCAATGCATAGAAAGTACCCGGATGTACGCGGCTCGGTACAAGATAGTCTCTTGCGCCTTCCGGAGTACTCTTGTTCAGAATCGGAGTCTCAATCTCAAGGAAGCCTTCTTCAGCAAGGAACTGACGGGTCAGGGTTGCTGCCTTACTTCTTAAGATAAGGTTTCTCTGGATATCCGGTCTTCTAAGATCCAGGTAGCGGTACTTCAGACGAAGTTCTTCTTTCGTCTTGGAATCCTCTTCAATCGGGAACGGCGGAACCTCAGCCTCCGACAGAATACGAAGTTCGTCTGCAAGAATCTCAATTGCTCCGGTAGCAAGGTTCTCGTTCACTGCGCCGGAACGTGCAGCTACCTTACCGACAACTGCAATTACAAACTCACTGCGAAGCTTTGCTGCCTTCTCAAAGTCAGCTGCATTCGTCTTGCCCTCTTCAAAGATAATCTGTAACAAACCGGAACGGTCTCTCAAGTCTGTAAAGATAATACTTCCTTTATTTCTGCTCTTCTGTACCCAGCCCATTACGGTAACGGTCTCGCCGATATTGGCAACCGAAAGCTCAGTACAGCGATGTGTTCTTTTTAAGCCTTTCATGGATTCAGCCATTGAAAATTCCTCCATTCTGATTGCGATGCAGCGAAAGTCTGCAACACTTACCGATAGTCTTTCACAAACAAAACTATCTTACTCTTTCTACCATAAAAATGCAACCGTAAATTAACCGGAGTTTCGCATTTTGCACAAACCGGGGATTTGACGTCAAATCCCCTCCAATTCAATTATATAGATGCAACAACAGAATCTTTACAAAAATAAACCAGTAGAATTTTCCTGCAAAAACTGTGGTCTTCTTGCTATCATTTCGTCGATGCGGTCAATGTAGTGATTGACATTCTTCACATTCTCCACACGCTCGATGCGGATTCCCTCTGCCGGGTCACTGCCCTGGTATACAAATTTAGTGGAACCTCCGGCACCAAGTGCTAAGATTGTCTGTTTCTCTTCCATAATCAGTATGTTATACAGACACTCTTTACCCGGACGTGCATAACCCACATTCTCCAGATTCTCCGCCATGTTCTTCTGGCGGTACAAGTAGTACGGTTCGTAGCCGTGTGTTGTTGCATACTCCGAAGTGAGTTTCAACATCCTCGGTACATCCTCTGCTCCGATATCACGGAACTTCTGTCCTTCGATGTTGAGCCGTGCCGCCCGTTTCAGTGCCAAGGTATGCACCGTCAGGCTGTCCGGATCCAACTTCTCAATTTCAGACAAGGTATATGCTACCTCCTCCGGTGTCTCCCC
Organism: Lachnospiraceae bacterium; assembly: GCA_045593785.1. Classification (GTDB taxonomy): domain Bacteria; phylum Bacillota; class Clostridia; order Lachnospirales; family Lachnospiraceae; genus SZUA-448. The sequence goes on along the minus strand of JAZNXH010000093.1, from coordinate 1,312 downwards.
ACTGAGTCCTAGTATCATATCCATATTGATGTTATCGTGTCCGCATTCTCGCGCCATGCGGAATGCTTCTGTGACCTGTTCTGCCGTATGGCGGCGTCCGATAACCTCGAGCGTCTTGTTGTTCATTGTCTGCGGATTGATGGAGATGCGGTCTACCCCAAGTTCTTTTAACTTCAGCAGTTTCTCCGGTGTCACGCTGTCCGGCCGTCCGGCTTCTACCGTGAATTCCACACAGGATGATAAATCAAAACGATTTCTTACTCTTGTGATTACGCGATCCAACTGCTCCGGTGTCAGGGTTGTCGGTGTACCGCCGCCGATATAGACTGTATGCAGCGGACGGTCAGGAAAAATGGTGCTTGCCGCATCGATTTCCTTCTCCAGCGCGTCCAGATACGGTTCTACCCACTGTCCGAAACCCTTCAATGGGAACGAAGTAAACGAACAGTAATGACAGGTCGTCGGACAGAACGGAATTCCAAGATACAGGCTGTATCCATTCTTATAATCTATCTTCTCCAACAGTCTTCTCTCATTCGCAGCCACACGAAGACTGACATCAATCTTTTCTTTGGAGCAGAGATATTCATCCCGCATATGTTCCCGGATGACGTTCTCCTCTTCTCCTTCTTCTAACATCTCAACGACCAATTTGGTCGGTCTTACACCGGTAAGAATGCCCCACGGCAGGGTCTTGCCTGTCTCCTGCGACAGGATGCGGTATACGGCACGTCCAAGCTGGTTACGGTAGTATTTCCGATCCTCCGCCTGTGCTACCGTCTCTTCCGTATACTGCGATACAACACTATCCTTGATAAACGCCACATGAAAACGTGTTGCTCCGGTATGTATCACACAGCCATACTCTACTTCATATGGCTCTGTATACGTTTCTCCACCTTCACGGGTACAATACAGAAGCTTCCCTTCTGCCACCACCGGCCAGGCAAGCTCCTCGTCTAAATCTTCAATTTGCACTACCGGTGGGTCGTTTTGAAAAAATGACTTCACCAAAGGTTTCAGCTCCTGCTCAAAGCGGTCACCTACCAATATCAGTTCCATAACTTCTCCTAGTAAACATAAGGATTATTCTCTTTTTCGTATCCGATACTTGTCTTCGGACCGTGTCCCGGATATACGATAACCTCATCCGGAAGTACATACAAACGCTCTTTGATCGAGTTCATCAAGGTCCTCTCGTTTCCGGTGTGGAAGTCCGATCGCCCAACTGACTCGAAAAACAGCGTATCTCCACTGAACACCGCCTGCTCCTTCTCTGCATAATAACACACACCGCCAATCGTGTGTCCCG
>JAZNXH010000092.1:0-2983 GCA_045593785.1 Lachnospiraceae bacterium | reverse complement strand
CGGGTCGCCGCCTCCGGTCATTCTGGTTGCTCCGAGTGGTTTTAAGTGACGGTAATGTTCGGAGAGGGCAGCAACCGCCAAACCTTTTCGGCGGTGCTCAGGGATGGTACACAGCGGTTCCATGTAAGCAAGTTTGTTCTTGTCTACCCACCACATGCCGGAGAAACAAGCGTACTCTTCATTCTCGTCCGCGATGATTACATTATTTTCGTAAGTGGAATGTGGCGGCGGTGCCATAGTCGCACTGATGATACCAAGGTAAGACTGATACGGACTCCAGTCGGCAGAAGTTGACGGTTCCTCCCAGTTCTCGAACGGCCCTTTGTCCTCGTGGTCAAAGCCTTTCCACATGCAGCGGGCAAGTTTGACCGGGTCGCAATCCGAAGGGTCAACAAAATGAAATCCTTCAGGAAGCTTTGCGTTAAGTTCGGAGGTCGCAAAGTCAAAGGCATGGTCTGTTTCCTGATAAATAAGTTGATAACCGCGTTTTTCTGCTGCCTGTAAGAGTGCGGTCTGACCTGCGAACAGGACAAGCTCCTGCTCGTTATTAAAGTTTGGCATATAGTGCTCGGCATAATCTATCAGTTCCTCTGCTAAAGCTTCATAACCTGGGCGCAGAGCGAAAAAGATGCTGGTAGTTGGATTCTCATGGAACACGAAGGCAACTACTTTGTCGCCATCAAACCAGAAACGGTTCCGATGGAGCTGGGACCGGTCCATCCAAGAGGAGGTAAGGGCATATTCGAAAAACGGTGCAGCAACACCGCTTGAAAAAGCAGGGTCATAGATGTCGACGAGAAAATCCCAAGCGAGTTGGTTGTCGGTCAGGATTTGGAATTGTTTTGTAGTGATGTTTTTCATATTACCTCCGGTAGGTTTATTATCTATTCGTTTGTTATCTCAAGTTGTTAATTTATATAGGATGATAAACAAATCATACAGTAAAATTTGCTATTTTGCAATCGAGAATGCTTGAACATATGTTCGAAATGTGATATAATAATATGTATAATCGAACAGAAAGCAGGATGCGATTTTCCGATGTTAGATGCCCTCTAGTACATGAAGGAGGGAGATGCCCATGAACACAATGGAAGTTTTGACTTTATTGTTAGTAGTGTTTGCAGTACTGTCTTACATAGACCATCGTGATAACAAAAAGAAATAGCATCCCGCCATGCCCCGGTGGATGCTATTTCAAATAGTAGACTAAACTGAGGGCAATCGGACTTTTCACCTCCGACGACCTTTCTGAGTAGATTATACACTAAGGGACTCGCTTTGGCAAGTCTCTTAGTTTTTTACCGGACAGAAAAATCCTGCGTATTCAAACTGATACAGCATCACGGCATTTCCCCAGAGGTCAATCTCATTGCCTTCGGCCTGTCCGGCAAGAATCTGCTTTGCGCCGGTGATGAGTTTCGGAATCAGGTCAGGAGATACCGGGAAGGTACTGTGGGAAGGGTAAATCGTATCGAATCTTCCTTCATATTGGGACAGTGCGGATAATCCTGCGATGTAGTTTTGCAGGTTGCGGTGCTCGCCGAACATGTAAATCTTGCCATCCTGAATGGAGTCGCCGGAAATCAGAACGCGGTTGTTGCAATCCAGAACCGCAATACTGCCATAGGTGTGTCCGGGCAGGTCGATGATTTCGAGCGGTCTGTTGCCAAGGTTAATGACATCGCCCTGCTGTACTGCTTCAATGGTTCCGGTGTTGTAATGTCTGCGGTAAAGAACCTCTTCGTTCGGACTCATCAGCACAGAATCAAATGCACTGCTGCCCGAGATGTGGTCCCGGTCAGCATGGGTAATCAGATGACGAATCGGCAGGGAGGTGATGCTTTCTGCGATTTCTTTTGCATTCGGTGTGTTCATGCCACTGTCGATTAAGAGTGCTTCCTTCGTACCGGTCAGAAGAAAGAAACGGACCATGCCGTCTTCGATTCTCCAGGTGTTGTCGTTGATTTGAATGATTTCACTCATAGGTGCCTCCGATCTTTGGTTGAAATTTATTGCGAAAATAGTGTTAAAGATTACGATATTACTCCGTTGCTGCGCGCCGGTTGATGAACTTAATCAGTACTGTAACACCGATTGCAACAGTGGTTAAGAACACAACGATACCAGTGTCAAATAAGAAGGTCATCTTGAAGGTATATACGGATGTGAGCGTATGCAGCATATCATTATAGCGAAGAATCAGGTGAAGGGTCGCAACGGTAAAAAATACATCCAGGCGAAGTGCATCTTCACGGAAAGCATGCTTCCACAGGCTGACAGCAAACAGCACAAGACTGACGCAAAACAGGGTTACTAACAGATAGAAGCAAGCCGGTCCTAAACTCTTATCCGGCAGGAACAGGAGAGATATTTTCCGCTTTAGTGTGAAAAGAACTGTACACAGAGAAGCAATCGTGCCGAGGAAACTCAGCAGACTGAGCAATGCCAGCAAATCGTTCTGCTTTGTGCCAAAAGGATTCAGACTTTCCTTGCCGGAACGGCATTTGAAGCAGAGCCAGCCAAGGATACCGGCAAGTGATACAAAGTGTAGGAAAGGAAGCCGTCTGCCAAGATTGTTGCCGCTCAGACTAAGATATCCTAAGACCAGCATATAGACGAGTAGCAGCATGCCGCTTGCCGAGGAAAGGGTCTTGCGAATGTTTTGCCGTTTCTGAAGCTTTGCCATCCGCACCAGCTCGGTCAGGCTCGTCTCAGAATCACTTTCTGTGATTTCGCCGGTTACGAGATCTTGTATCCTAAGGCCAAGCAGGGAAGACAGACTTTCGAGGACTCCGATATCGGGAAAACTGTCACCGTTCTCCCAGCGGGATACGGCCTTGTTCGATACGCCCAATAAGTCACCGAGCTCAAGTTGCGTATAACCTTTTTCAATGCGTTTGTTTTTGATTAGTTCACCGGTTTTGATTTTGTCCATAGGGCACCTCCGTGGTTGAATTGCTTTATCAAAATGTTACGAGGC
>JAZNXH010000091.1:0-32328 GCA_045593785.1 Lachnospiraceae bacterium | reverse complement strand
TATATAATAATAGTTTTTCTTTTTCGGTTGATGATACTCAGCATCGCGTTTTCTTTTTTTATTGTAAAATATGGATAAAAGAACAATGCTGCAGATAAGTCCGGGCAACATGGATGCGAGTCCGATCAGGTAGTGTCCGGTGGCAGGCGTCAGCGAAAAGCTTTTAGGATTTGTAAGCAATCCGGTCCACTCCATAAAATCAATGTATAACGCTTGATGTACGTAAGGGTATCCAAAGGTAAATGTCAATGCTGTAAGCAACGGCAATATAGAAGAAGCAATGCCGGAGCAGAGCAATACAGCATATTGTTTTTTACGGTATTTGTGAATGGCAATCCATATGTAAGGAAAGAAAAGGAGCAGAAAAAGGGCCGGGAAAGTGAGAAAGACCGGCAGGCTCACATAGGCATAATACGGAACGGTTGCAATAAAAATGGTAAGGGGAAGAAACGACAACCCTAATAATAATCCGGTGAGGACTATGGAAACGGTCAGGTGAAAACCATCATTGCGCCGAATATGCATGTGGACTCCTTTCATAAGCAAATTGATAAAATAAGTATATCGTAATCCAAGATGCATTTCAATAAAATCATATTGAAATCGCAGGTTTTTCGGCAAAAAAATTTAAGCTTATATTAAGTTGTAGATTTAAGTTGTCAAAATGGCTCAGATTAGGTATACTATTGAAGATGAAAAGTTGGTTTTCCGCAAAAACGGATAACAGATAGGGTGAATAAGATGATCGGATATTATAATTATACGGTGATTTTGACATATATCAGTGCACTGACTGCATTGTATGGTATCTTTATGGCGATACAGGGACGTCCGCTTGCCGGAATTGTGTGTCTCCTGGTGTCCGGATGTTGTGATATGTTTGACGGACAGATTGCGCGGACGAAAAAAGACCGGACAGAGCAGGAGAAGAAGTTTGGTATTCAGATTGATTCTTTATCTGATGTGATTGCGTTCGGTGTATTGCCCGCTGCAATCGGATATGCACTCGGAATGACCGAATGGTATTATATGTTGATTTTAGGCGCATATATGCTGGCAGCACTGATTCGTCTTGCATATTTTAATGTGTCCGAGGAGGAACGCCAGAGTAAGACGACAGAAAAAAGAAAGTCCTATGAAGGACTTCCTGTTCCGAACTGTGCAATCGGGCTTCCGTTGGTTATGTGCTTCCGCAATGTACTTGGTGATGCATTGACACCGGTATTTGCCGGAATGATGCTTTTGATTGCGGTATTGTTCCTTGCGCGTTTCCGTGTTGCAAAGATTACCGGAAAAGCGTTGTTGATTTTTGTCGGAGTGGGTGCAGTGCTTCTGACTTTTGTTCTGCTTGGACTTGGTAAGTAATATCAGGCACGGCAGTCAAAGGTAAAACGGCTTAAACCGGAATCATCATGACTGTTTAAGAATTCACGTACAGGATCTTCTTCCTGTCTGCGTGCTACAAGTTCAAAGTTTACAGTGAAACCCTTCTTCGTAAGGGTTTCTTTTAGTTCCGGGAGTTGTCCGGTAAAGAGTTCTTCCAAGGAGGGGTCGTTCAGATAAAAACGGGAGGTCAGTTGGCTGCCGGATAAACTAAGATAGATATCCGTGGGACCGAGCGCCTCCATATCAAGATGCAACAATACAGAGATGCTGCCGCTTTCGTTACGCAGTTTCTCTTTTTTTGTATAGACATAGAGTTCGCCGTGTGCGGTTTTATCCGAAAACCGGATCGGAAGTTGTACATAAGGGAAGACACGGTTCAGCATATTCATAAATTCCAGATTATCCTGAAGCTGTCCGGTGGCACTTGCTGTATCCGACAACAGGCGATCAAGAGAAGTGTCGGCCGATTCTTTTCCTTGTGCAAAACGAAGGGCAGAGCGTAACTCCAACAGATTTTCGCGGAGCTGTTGGTAGAATTCTTTTACCTTGTCCGGGGTTGCAAGTTCTTTTGGAGACAAGGTCCAGCGGGAGAGTAACTGACGGGCAAACTCTTCGGTTGATGCAACCGGCGGTTGCATTTCTGAGACGAAGGCTACCTGAGGTTGCAGAGTGGCGCTCTCTGCAGTGAGCGACTGAGTCGGAACTTGTGAGGGCATTTCTGATGTAACAGTCTGTGACAAGTTTGATGAAAGTGCATCATTCGCGGCAGTTTGTGACAGATTCTGCGGAAGCATATCACCTGCAGTAGTTTGTGACAGATTCTGCGGGAGCAAGTCACTTGCAACAGACAGGGACGGATTCTGCGGAAGTATATTATCTGCAGCTGTTTGAGACAGAATCTGCGAGAGCGCATCATTGGCAGTAGTTTGAGACAAAGTCTGTAAAAGTGTGTCGTTTGCAGCAGTCTGCGTCTGTGCTTGCGGTAAGGTTTCCGACGGAGCAGGGACGTAAGTAGTTCCGGGTTCGGCCGGTGCAGAAAAGTGTTGTAACAACTGAGTCAAACCGGATAAAGCCGGATCAGATGCGTATGCCAGTTCGCTTAGGGATTGAGCAAGGTTGGTAAGCTGTGGCAGAATCTGGTGCTCATAATTTTGATAAGCTTCAAATTGTGTGAGTGTTGCCTGTGTGATGGGGATTTTGTGTTGTGTCATCAGTGCAAGCGTATGAATGTCAGCGTTTGGATAGGTGTTGCTCTGACGCATCAGGGATTGAATACTTTCCTTACTGATCGGAAGATTGTGCTGCAGAAGCGTGTTGACCAGTTCGGCGTTTCGCGCAGTAACGGGGAGCTCGGCAGCCGTGAGTGCTTTTTGAATCAAGGCATTTTGGGCAAAGACAGCTTCATCCTGCAAAATCCGAAGAGATATCAAGGAGGGATCGGCATGTGTGACTTCAAACGATGCCATCTGCCCGATAGATAACGGAACGGAGACATCCAGCCTTGCCTGCAGGGTCTGACCACCGGACAGGCGGATGGTGACGTCGGTTGCAGTGCGGTTAATGATTTCACCGCGTAACTGCTGACCTTCCCGGACAAGTTCGTTTACGGGACGGTTTTCTTTGCCTATTGCTGTATGTTCACTCCGGGAGAGTGGTACAGACTGACGGTCTGAGTATGTATTGGTTAAAGAAGAATGATATGAGTTCATATATCCTCCGATTATGTCTGATTTCTGTTGTAGTGAATCAATGAAAGCTTCACTAATATATATTTCGGCAGAAGCGGGAGTTTATTATAGAAAGAAACGAAAAAAGTTTTCTGTCAGGATTCAGAGCGAAAGTCTTGCATTTTTGCGAAAAATGCATATAATGTGTTTGTCGGGAAGCGGAAATATCGGTCCCGACAAAGTATAATTTCATATTTTTTCAAGGAAAGAGAGTAGAGTTATGAAGAGAGTAACAGCACTTCTTCTCCTGTTACTGTTGGTGACCACTGTACTTTGCGGATGTAAAGACGGCAAGGGAACGACCGGAAACGGAGAAAACTCCGGAGGAACTCCTTCTTCGGAAAACGTGACGCAGGCAGGCGGTGATGAGACATCGACCACGCCGCAGTACGGTGGTACCGTCACGGTAGGTATTACACAGGATATTGACAGTCTTGACCCGCATAAAGTTACGTCGGCAGGAACCAGAGAAGTATTGTACAATGTCTACGAGGGCTTGGTAAAGCCGGATGTAGATGGAAATATGGTACCGGCAGTTGCGGGCGAGTATAAGATCTCAGCAGACTCGCTGACTTACACATTTACCTTGCGCGAAGGTGTGAAGTTCAGTGATGGGACGCTTGTTACGGCCGGGGATGTAATTTATTCGATCAATCGATGTGCCGGCCGGCTTGACAACCCCGATCCTGAGGTGGTAGTTCAAGCGGCTTTTTCTATTATTCAGGAGATTACTGCAAGCGAAGAGAATGGAAAGACTATCATTGAATTGAAATTGTCTGAGCCAAACACAGAACTGATCTGTTATCTGACAACAGCGATTGTACCGGAGGGATATACGACAGCGGACGGAGCGGCTCAGGGTGTGGCACCGTTCAAATTTGCGTCCTACAGTCCGTTACAGGAGTTTGTGATTCAGAAGAACGAACATTATTATAATCCGGCACTTCCGTATCTGGATGGGGTTACGTTCAAGATTATGACGGATTCTGACGCTGCGTTTTTTGAACTGCTCGGCGGCGCAATCGATGTATTCCCTTATCTGACGGCGGATCAGGCGGCGCAGCTTACGGATGACTATCGTGTGGAAGTCAGCGGTATGGCATTGGTGCAGGCTCTGTTTGTCAATGCAGATGTGGCACCGTTTGACAAATTGGAAGTGCGCCAGGCGCTCAACTATGCAATTGACCGTCAGTTTATCATTGATATGGTAGCAGGTGGGGACGGTACCGTAGCATGTAGCGGTATCTATCCGGGATTTGCTAAGTATTACGATAAGTCACTTGAGACCTACTATACCTGCGACACGGCAAAAGCGAAGGAGTTGCTTGCGAAGGCCGGGTACCCGAACGGATTTGACTTTACTATCACGGTACCGTCAAATTACAAGTTCCATGTGGATACGGCGCAGGTAATCGCAGAACAGTTAAAGGCAGTAGGCATTAACGCAAAGGTTGAGATGGTTGAGTGGGCAACCTGGTACTCAGAAGTATATAAGGGTGAGAAATATCAGGGAACCATCATCGGTCTTGATTCGAATCTGGCACCGAGTGATATCCTGCGTTTTTATCCGTCAGATTCCAGTAAGAACTTCATGAATTACAGCAGTGCGGAATTTGATACAGTGTATAAGAAGGCCGGCATGGAAGCGGATGACGCGCAAAAAGTAGCATACTATAAAGAATTACAGAAGATGTTGACCGAAGATGCTGCAGCTGTATTTGTGCAGAACCCGGCACTTGCCGTAGCAGTAAGCAATAAGCTTGCGGGGTATACTTTTTATCCGGTATTTGTACAGGAGATGGCAACAGTCTATTACAAATAGTTATTGATTGAAACACAGACTACACATGAAAGTACGTTCATATGAACGAGAATTCATACGTAATCAGAAACGAGGAAACAATGAATTATTATCTGAAACGCTTCATAGCACTGATTGTAACACTGTTTTTTGTGGCAGTGTTGTGCTTTGTTGCGTTTCAGATTATTCCGGGTGACAGTGCACAGCTGATGCTTGGTATGAATGCGGACGAAGAAGCGATAGAGGCATTGCGGGAAGCAATGGGACTGAATCGCAATGTTTTTGTCCGCTTTTTTGATTGGATCGGTCATGCATTGTGCGGAGATTTCGGTATATCCAGCCAATACGGGATTCCGGTAACTGAGCTTCTCGGAGAACGTTTGAAAGTAACGGTATGGCTTGCAGTGATAGCGATTGGGATGATTGTGGTGATAGCGATTCCGCTCGGACTTCTGGCATCAAAAAAAGAAAATGGAATTCTGGACCGCATCATTACCCTGACAACACAGACGCTGATGGCAATACCGCCGTTTTTTCTGGGAATTGTGCTGACCTTGTGCTTTGGTGTTATCCTGAAGCTGTTTGTGCCGGGAGCGTGTCCGAAACCATCCGAGGGTGTCCTGCCGTTGTTGCAGTATCTGGTATGGCCGGCGATAGCGGTGGCCATTCCGAAGATTGCAATGGTAGTGAAGTTCCTTAGAAGTTCGCTTATCCGTGAATTGAAACTTGATTATGTACGCACTGCAAAGAGCAAAGGAAATAGTAACCGTGCGGTGCTATGGCGCCATGTGCTGAAAAATGCCCTGATGCCGGTAATTACCTTTATGGGTATGGTGATTGCGGATGTGCTGGCAGGCAGTATCATCGTGGAGCAGGTGTTTAATCTGCCCGGAATGGGAAAGAGCCTGATTCTTGCAATATCAAACCGTGATTTTAATGTAGTACAGACGATTGTACTTTACATTGCCGTGTTGGTAATCGTGATGAACTTTATTGTGGATGTGTTGTATAAAAAACTGGATCCGCGAATCGATTGAAAATAAGAATTGATGTTATGGTGTCCCGAGGAGGGAAGACAGGAGAAAAACGGCAGAAGCCGGGAAAGGAAGTTGCGTGAAAGGGTTACGGCGTGATTTTAATTTCATACTGGGTATTTGTCTGGTAGCACTGGTATTTTTGCCGGTGCTGGTCGGCTTTGTATGGACGCCGTATGAACCGGGAGCAATGGACATCACCGCCAAAAGCATGTCGCCGAGTCTGTCGCATTGGTTCGGAACAGATTACTTCGGACGCGATGTATTCAGCCGTGTGATGGAGGGGGCGAGAATGACCTTCCTGGTCGGTGCGGCAAGTATCGCAATCGGAGCGGGAATCGGTATTTTTGTCGGTGCGTTGACCGGGTATTTCGGAGGACCTCTGGACGAACTTCTGATGCGCATAAACGATGGTCTGGCATCTTTTCCCAGTGTGCTGCTTGCTCTTGTTCTGGTAAGCGTATTCGGTTCCGGAAAGTATATGATTATTGTAGCACTCGGCATCGTGTTCATCCCGAGTTTTGCCCGTGTTGCACGCAGTGAATTTATTGCGCAAAAAGAACGAGATTATGTAAAAAATGCAAAGCTGATGGGAGCGGGACCGCTTCGCATTATGTTTGTGTATATTTTGCCGAATACCAGAGGGATTTTGTTGTCGGCAATTACGATAGGATTTAACAATGCGGTGCTGGCAGAGGCAGGACTGTCTTATCTTGGCATCGGTACCCAGCCCACGGATGTGAGCCTTGGACGGATGCTGGCAGAGGCACAGGGGTATTTGATGAAAGCACCGTGGTTTGCGCTTGCACCGGGACTTACGATTGTGTTGACGGTGCTTGGTTTCAGCTTAATCAGTGAATCCCTGGGAAAGACCGGAGCGGTACGAAAAGCACTTAAAAAGACGAAAGATAAGAGCACAAAAGTCAAGGCACTTGGAGAAACAACACGGTCTGAAAAACTTGCCGCTAATATGGTGGCAGGAGAGGACGAAAAACTGAAGGGTGATGTGGTAGTGCCGTCAGAGATAAAAAGTGCTCACAACATTTTGTTACGTGCGGAACATATGACGGTAGCGTTTCATGAGGACGGCGAATGGGATGAAGTCGTAAAGGATGCAAACTTTACCATTCAAAGGGGAGAAATCCTCGGCGTGGTGGGAGAATCCGGTTCCGGTAAGAGCATGACAGCACTTGCTATTATGGGATTACTGAAGGAACATGGACGGATTACGGAAGGCCGGTTGTTTTTTGACGGAAAAGATTTGATGACATTATCGCCGGAAGAATACCGTGCCCTGCGCGGTTGTGAGATGTCGATGGTATTCCAGGAACCGATGACTTCGCTGAATCCGGTATTTACTGTCGGAAAACAGTTGGAAGAGATGTTGAAACTGCATCCGGAGTTTCTGATCAGTGAAGATGGTTGTTCTGAACCGTTGAAAATGAAGGGGAAGGAACGGAAAAGAATATATAAAGAAGCAGTGCTGCAGGCACTGCGCGATGCGGGTCTCAAAGAACCGGAGCAGTTGTACGGAAAATATCCGCATGAATTGTCCGGTGGTATGCGCCAGCGTGTAATGATTGCAATGGCGATGATACTGCGGCCCAAACTCCTGATTGCCGATGAGCCGACCACGGCACTGGATGTAACCATTCAGGCAAAAATACTGAAATTGTTAAAAGAAATCAATCAGAAATACGGAATTTCGATTTTGTTCATTTCTCATGACCTGAATATTATCCGCAAGATGTGTGACCGTGTCATCGTTATGTGTAAAGGTGAGATGGTGGAGCAGGGAAGTGTAACGCAGATCTTTGAAACACCGCAACAGGATTATACGAAGAAGCTGTTGCATGCTGCACTCGGTGAATTGCAACCGGTTACAGATGCAGAGCCAAGCGAGGAGATTAGGGGCGGTCATATCATTGAACTGGATGATGTAAACGTATTCTATAAGGAAAAGCAAAAGCGTTTGTTTGGTCCGTCGGGATACAAGCATGCGGTAAAGAGTGTGACACTTCATGTACGTGAAGGCGAAATCCTTGGTATCGTAGGAGAGTCCGGCAGCGGAAAATCCAGTCTGGCAAAAGCGATTGTCGGTTTGCAGGCGCAGATGGAGGGTGACATTCGCCTCGGAACGGAGACACCGCAGATGGTATTTCAGGATCCGTACGGCAGTCTGAATCCGTCCAAACGCATCGGCTGGCTGCTGAAAGAACCGCTTCGTCTTGCCTGTCCTGAGATGACGGAGGAGGAACGCGAGAAACGTGTGGATGAAATTCTGACCAAGGTAGACCTGCCGCTTCGTTATAAAAAGAGGTTTCCTTCCGAGTTGTCGGGAGGTCAGCGCCAGCGTGTGGCAATTGCGCTTGCGTTGGTGTTAAACCGTAAACTGATTGTACTGGATGAGCCGGTGTCTGCACTGGACGTAACAGTACAGGAACAGATCCTGGAGTTGTTGCTGCGTCTCCGACGGGAAGAGGGCTTGAGTTATATCTTTATCTCTCATGACATGCAGGTCATCCGCAGAGTCTGTGATTATGTCTGTGTCATGTACCAGGGTGAGATTGTGGAAAATGCAAAGACGGAGCAGATATTTGAAGCCCCGCAGCATGCATATACAAAAAAGTTGATTGAGGCTGCGTTGTATTAGCGGAAGGGAGCATTATGCCGAAGTCTGCAAATCAAAAACTGAAACTATTGTATCTGATGGATCTTCTTCTGGAACGTACGGATGAAGAACATGGCATTACAATGCAGGAAATTTTAGATGCTCTGCAGGCACATGGTATTAAGGCAGAACGAAAGAGTATCTATGATGATTTTGAGAGCCTGCGAATTTACGGACTGGATGTACTGATGCGGAAAGAAAACCGGAGTTATGTGTACTATGCTCCGAATCCGCGTTTTGAACTGGCCGAGTTAAAACTTCTGGTGGATTCTGTTCAGGCAGCGAAGTTCATTACCGCAAAGAAGTCCAATGAACTGATTAAGAAGATTGAAAAGCTGGCAAGCCGATATGAGGCAGGACAGTTACAACGACAGGTATTTGTAGCGGAACGGGTAAAGACGGAGAATGAGTCGATTTTCTATAATGTCGATATCCTGCATGCTGCCATCGGTGCAAATTCGAAGATTCGTTTTCAATATTTCCAGTGGAATGTGAAGAAGGAAGCAGAACTTCGAAGGGATGGAGCGTATTACGAAGTGAGTCCGTGGGCATTGTCATGGGATGATGAGTATTATTATCTCATTGCATACGACAGTGCGGCTGGGGAAATACGACATTACCGTGTGGACAAGATGTTGAAGATTCAAACGACGAGTGAAGCAAGGGAAGGACAGGAAGCATTCCATGCGTTTGATCCGGCAGTGTATACCAGAAAGTCGTTTGGTATGTTCGGAGGCAGAGAGGAGAACGTAACCTTGCTCTGTCAGAACAGTTTTGCCGGTGTAATCATTGACCGTTTCGGAAAAGATGTATTCATGATGCCGCAACCGGACGGATGGTTTAAGACCAAGGTAAAGGTTGCGGTCAGCAGTCATTTTTTGTCCTGGGTGATGGCACTTGGTGAGGGCGTGAAGATAATCGGACCGGATCAGGTGGTACAGGAAATGCAGGCAGAGATTACCCGTTTGCAGCGGCAGTATTTTGATGAAAATAACAAGAAGTGATACAAAGTTGGTGAAAATCCGGTTGTTTTACTTTTGTTTTTGTGATATGATACCACTACTGCCCGAAGGGGGCAGTTGGAGGATGATATGATTCGAGTAACGGTTTGGAATGAGCATTTTCATGAGCAGAATGATGCCATGGTAAAGATTATTTATCAGCAGGGGATTCAAGGTTGTATTGCCAAGGGTCTGCGTAGCGATAAAGAACTCAAGGTGCAGACGGCAACCTACGAGATGAGAGAACATGGACTGACAGAGGAAGTGCTGGAGAATACAGATGTTTTGATTTTTTGGAGTCATGTAAAGAATGATGAGTTTTCGGATGAAGTAGCAGAGCGTATTAAACGTCATGTGTTGAACGGTATGGGATTTATTCCGCTTCATTCTGCACACGACAGTAAGCCGGTGAAGATGCTTCTTGGTACATCCATGACACTTAGTTACAAGCATGGGGATCGTGAGAAACTGTTCTGTACGGCGCCGACCCATCCGATTGCGGCAGGGGTTCCGGCTTGTATCGAACTTCCGACAGAAGAGATGTACGGCGAGTATTTTGATATTCCGAAGCCGGATGATGTAGTGTTTACCGGATGGTTTGCCGGTGGTGAGGTATTCCGCAGCGGTTGTACCTTTACCCGTGGGTACGGTAAGATTTTCTATTTCCAGCCCGGACATCAGGATTATCCGACCTACTACATACCGGAAGTACAGCAGATTTTGAGAAATGCGGTACACTTCTGTGCGCCGGTGGTTCGTAAGACCGGAGAATTGAGTAATACACAGATAGGATAACGTCTGTTGGCATAGTGAAAGATTGAGCGGAATGGCTTTGTGTAAACAAGGTCATTCCGCTGTTTTTTTGCGTAAATTCTTCCTTTTTTTGTTGAACGGTGATATAATTAATTATCTTTATGGTGGGGTACTAGTATATGAAACGACTTCAAGTATTGTTTTATGTATTGTTTGTTGCAGTATCGTTGTTCTTTGTTCTCGGACAAGTATTGATTCCGGAAGAAAATACGCATGATTTGGGACAGGCTTCGACTTTTTCTGCCAATTGGGAGAGGGTATATCCGGACGGGAAAAGAGAAGTCATCAAGGTTCCGGCGGATTGTGCTGCTGTGCGCGGAGAAGTGGTGCGTTTTGAATCGGTTCTTCCGTCGTTGCTTCCGAATGATTATTACCTGTGCTTTCGAAGTTCTCAGCAGGATATGACCATATATATAGGGAATACCTTAAGAATGCGTTATAGTACGGATGGAGAAAGACTGTTCGGAAAGGATAGTGCAAGCGCATTTGTGTTTGTTGCACTGGAACCGGAGGATGCCGGAAAGACAATCACAGTAGAGACAGAGAGTGATTCGTTCTATACCGGCCGCATGAACCGCGTATTTTTGGGCGACAAACATGGTATCTGGGCAGAAATTGTAAGAGAAAACAGTGTAGTGCTGATGGTAGCATTGTGTCTGCTTCTGTTGTCTGCAGCAGCGATTGTAGTAAGTGCAGCGGTACAGATTTTTTATAAGACAAAGATATCGCTTGGTATCTTAGGATGGTCTACTTTGCTTGCATCCTTATGGGTGATTGGAGAGTCACGTTTGCGGCAGTTGATCTTTCCGAATAACAGCGTTGCTGCCGTAATGCCGTATTTTGCGTTGATGCTGATGCCGTTTCCGTTCTTGAATTATATTAACAATCTGCAAAAGCGTCGTTATGAGAAATTACATTTAGGGTTGTTGATTGTTATTTTGTTAAATGATCTGGGCTGCATCCTATTGCAGGTGTTGAACATAGTGGATTTTGTACAATCCATGATTGGTATGATTGCCCTGCTGGCAGTTATGGTATTGATGACTATCGTAACTATCGTCGTGGATTGGAGAAAAAAGAGATTGGAAGAGTACCGCCTGATTGCCGTCGGATGTATCGGTCTTTTGTTCTGTGGACTTTTGACGGTATATCTTATGTCCAGCCCGGAGGGAGATAACTATGTCGGTCTTCCGGTTTGCGCCGGATTAAGCTTTTTGCTGATTATGGCATCCATCGCGGCTGCGCGTTTTGTGGTCAATGCGGAGAAAGAAAAAGAAAAAGTCATGGAAGCAAGTGCTGCCAAGGTAAATTTCCTTACCCGTATGTCACATGAGATTCGAACACCGATTAACACCATACTCGGCATGAACGAGATGATTCTGCGTGAGAATAAAGACGTGGCGATTGCGGAATATGTAACGTATTCCCAGAAAGCAGGACGAATGCTGCTGTCACTGGTGAATGATGTACTTGATTTTTCTAAGATTGATTCCGGTATCCTGCATATTGCAGATAATCCATATTCTCTGACTGAGGTGCTGAGCGATTCCTACCATATGCTGGAAGCAAGAAGCAAGAAAAAGGGACTGGCAGTTGATCTGAATGTGGATAAACGGATGCCAAACCGTCTGTCCGGTGATGAGGTGGCAATTAAGCAGATTCTGACCAATCTGTTGACCAATGCAATGAAGTACACATCAGAAGGTACAATCACACTTGGGGTGTCCGGCATACAGGCAGACAATGGGGATTTCTCACTAAAAATTACGGTGGCAGATACCGGTGACGGAATCAGGGAAGAGGATATCGGAAAGTTGTTTGAAAGCTTTTCGCGTCTGGATGAAAAGAAGAACCAACATATTGAAGGTTCGGGGCTTGGGCTTCCGATTGTAAAACAGTTGGTAGATAAGATGAATGGCGAAATCAAGGTACAGAGTGTTTACGGAAAAGGTTCTTTGTTTACCGTACTTTTACCACAGCGCGTCGTAGGCACATCACCGGTTGGCGACATCTGGGAAGCATTCCGGAAAGAAGCGGAAGAGAGAGTGCGTTTCCGCAGCGGCTTCGTTGCTCCAAAGGCGAAGATATTGGCTGTCGATGACAATGATATGAATCTGCTGGTAATCCGGGGATTGTTGAAACAGACACAGATACAGATTGACACCGCAGGTGGAGGAAAGGACGCACTTGTGATGTGCAGTAACAAAAAATATAATCTAATCTTTATGGATCATATGATGCCGGGTATGGACGGAGTGGAGACCTTGAAGGCGTTACAGAAAGACAGGAAAGCACTCAACCATGACACACCGGTTATTGTGCTGACAGCCAATGCTATCGTAGGTTGCAAGGATTTATATTTGAAGGAAGGTTTCGCAGATTATATCTCAAAACCGGTTGATGTCATGAAACTGGATCGCATTTTGCGTACATATCTGGAACCTTCGTTGATCTCAGAAGAAAACGAAACAGAAGAACTTTTGCAGACTGAGGCGCTTCTTGTAACAGAATTTGCAGAAGAAACGGTTGTCAATTCAATGGTATCGGAAGAAATTGCGGAAGAGAATCTGGTTCATATTGACCGGGAAATCGGTCTGCAGTATTGTTTGGATGATGAACTATATCGGCAGGTGCTGGAGTCATATCTTGGACAGGGACTGGAATATAAGGAACAGCTTCCTGCTTGCTATGGTGCGAAGGATTGGAAAAATTACGCTGTGATTGCGCATGCAATTAAGAGTTCATCACTCAGCATCGGTGCGGTGACTCTCTCAGATCTTGCGAAGGAACAGGAGTTTTTCGGCAAGGATGAGAATGCCGAGGATATCGCAAAAACTTATAACGCATTTTATCAGGAATTTTGTGAAACGTTGGTTGAAATCGAAGGCATGTTGAAGGAATAAAACAAAAGGAGTTCGCATGAAAACAAGGAAATCGGAACGAAAGATAAAAGAATTATTCCTTTATGATTTGCAATATCTGGACGGGAAAAAGCTGTTCATTTTGACAATGTTGTTAGCTGCGTTGACAATGGTTACGGGAATCATTGCCGGTGTTGTAAAGCACTGGCTGGAATTGGGTGTATTAGCAGGAATCTTTGTACTTGTATGCTTTTTTGCAGTGCAGTATCGCCGGAAGAAGAATGTAAACCGGCTGGCAATCAGCAGTGCCGTATGTTTGTTTCTTTTGATGATGTTTTTTGTCTGGAGTGGCGGTGCTACACTGGACTTGTTGTATCTGTTGCCGCCGATGGCAATGTATTGTTACGGCTTGTATAGCGGCAGTTGCGGTACCGCACTGGTTCTTTTGATTGTGACCGTGTATTTTTGGACTCCGTTAAACCGTTTCGGATATGACTACAGTGAAATCCGTATGAAGTATTTTCCACTGGTTTTGTTGGCCGACAGTATTGCTAGTTATACGTTGGTACATAATATGAATCAGTACAGAAAGTATCATGAGGAGTTGTTGAAAAGAGCAGAGGCGGCAAATCATGCCAAGAGTGATTTTTTGGCCAATATGAGCCACGAGATTCGTACACCGATGAACTCGATTATGGGTTTGTGTGAGTTATCACTGGAAGAAAAATTGTCGGATTCAGTACGGGATAATTGTAAAAACATATATGTGGCAGGGAAAAATCTTCTGGGTATTATCAATGATCTTTTGGACTTTTCTAAGATTGAATCCGGGCGAATGGAATTGCGACCGGATGAATATGAACTGCGCGTTCTTCTGAACGATGTCATTCAGATGGCGATGGCGCGCAAGGGACAAAAAGATATTGAGTTCATGGTGGATTGCGACCCGAATATCCCGAATCAGTTGTATGGTGACGAGCTCAGAATCCGTCAGATTGTAATTAACCTGCTGACCAATGCGATTAAATTCACGCAGCAAGGCGGCGTTCTGCTTCGGGTTCGTTACCGAAAAGAGTCTTATGGAATCAACCTGATGTTTTCTGTAACAGACAGCGGAATCGGAATTAAGAAAGAAAATAAAGAGAAGATTTTCAATAGTTTCAGCCAGGTGGATACCAAGAAGAATCGCGCAATCGAAGGAACCGGTCTGGGACTTTCTATCTCAAAGCAGTTGGCGAAGCAAATGGGTGGTTTCATTTTCGTGGATAGCGAATATGGAAAGGGCTCTACGTTTACAATGGTAATTCCGCAGAGAGTCGTGAAGCCACAACCGCTTGCGCAAATTGATGAGAATGCTGATTTCAATATTCTGACATACTTTGAATTGGAGCAAAACAATTCTTCCTTTGCCGCGCAATACTATGCAGAAATTATTTCAAACATGGGTAGGGAACTTGGGATTGCATATGAGTTTGTAGCTTCGCTTGCAGACGCAAAGAAGAGTTTGTCAGAGAATACGTTTACCCATCTGTTTATCTCGGAAGCGGAATATAAGAAAGACAGAGCGTTTTTTGACGCGCTGACAGATAAGTTGCAAGTAGTGCTGATCGTGAATCAGAACGGCCAGGGTGAACCCCATGCGGCGATGCGGAGTATCTGCAAACCGTTTTATGTGCGTTCGGTATGTGATGTGCTTCAGGGCGAAAAATTACACTTTGACGGACGCCGGTCGAACGGAAGACGGCGCTTTATCGCACCGAAGGCAAAGATTCTGATTGTTGACGATAATCAGATGAATCTGAAAGTGGCAAGCGGTCTGTTGCGTCCTTACCGGATGAAGATTGTAACCGCGGATAGTGCAGTAACTGCGATGGAGTTGCTGAGCCGGGAAAAATTCGATATGGTATTTATGGACCATATGATGCCCGGTATGGATGGTGTTGAAGCATTGCAGCATATACGTGCCATGGAGCCGTCCTGGTGTAAGGACGTACCGGTTGCAGCATTGACGGCAAATGCAGTAAGTGGTGCCAGAGAAATGTTCCTGCAGGAAGGATTCTGTGATATGGTTGCAAAACCGATTGAAATGAGCCTGTTTGAACGTGTGCTGCAACGTTGGTTGCCGGAAACATTGATTGAGCATGAGGAGGAGTCAGATGAACAATAAGGTGTTGATTTCTGCCGACTGCGTATGCGATATCCCGGTAGATATGGCAGAAGAGTTAAATGTTTCGCTGATGTTTTATTATATTATCACGGAAGAAGGAAGCTTCCGCGATAATATCGAAATCCGCACCGAACAGGTGCTGGAGTATATGGAGCAGGATGGAAAAAGGGCGCACAGTGCTGCAGCAAAGATAGAGGATTACAAGGAGTACTTTGCTAAACTTCGAAGAAAAACAGATGGGCCGATTGTTCATCTGTGTATGTCGAAAAAGTTAAGCCGCGGATACAGTCGTGCAATGGAGGCAGCACGTAATTTCGAAGGTATATATGTGGTAGATTCCAAGAATTTTTCCGGCGGCATGGGGCATCTGGTATATCTGGCAGCAGAACTGGCAAATGCCGGTGCCTGCGTAGAGATGATATTAAAGATGCTGGCAGAAAACAGACGTAAGGTAAAAGCCACGGCTGTGTTGTATTCGACGGAGTGTGCTTTCCGTTCCGGCAACGTAGAAAAGACGCATCACATGTTGTGTGAGACATTTAATTTGCACCCGATGGTAAGGTTGCGCGCCGGAAGGGTATCATTTTTCGGCTTCTGTGTGGGAAATCCGTACCGCTATGCAAAGCGATATCTGAAACGGATTTTCCGCCGACCGGAGGAGATTAATACAGAGTTTGCATTGTTGATGTATACGAGTTGTCCGGATGAACTGATTCGTCATGTTGAAGCGGAGATGCGAAAGCTCGTTGATTTCAAGCGGATTTTGGTTGTGCCAACTTATGCAACGGTGTCCTGCGACATCGGTTCGGGATGTTTTGGAGTGGTATATATTAAGAAGTAATAATATTGTGCCTTCAGCAAAAGCATGAAAATCATTTTTAAGTTTGCAGATGCTTGAAAGACCTGGTGAAGTAATATGAGAGAAGAAAGATATGAGATTGGCGGGATGCATTGTGCGGCGTGCTCGTCGGCGGTGGAACGTGTGACAAAAAAACTCCCCGGCGTGGAACGAAGTGAAGTAAATCTTCCGATGAACCGGTTGACGATTGCCTATGATGAGACACAGTGTACCCCCGAGATGATTATTGCAAAAATAGAAAAAGCGGGATTTACGGCGAGATTGAAGGAGGATGTTGCCGGGAAGCAGACGCCCGGAACAGGTGTGACAGAAGCGGATACTGAAACTGAGAAGCAGCTTCAACGTGAGAAGATATCTTTGATTGCTTCCGTTGTCTTTGCCGGAGTACTTCTTGTTGTGTCGATGGGACATATGTTAATAAAGGACTTTCCTTTGCCGGATATCATCTCACCGGATACACATCCGGGAAACTTTGCATTGGTGCAGTTATTGCTGGCGATTCCGGTGCTTTTCTTAGGAAAGAAGTTTTTTGTCGGAGGATTTGGTTCGCTTATTCACCGGAATCCTAATATGGATACGCTGGTGGCAGTGAGTGCAACGGCGTCTTTTCTTTATAGCCTTGTGATGACATTTTTGATTACGGACCACCCGCATCTGGTACACAATCTGTACTATGAGTCTGCAGCAGTAGTCGTGGCGCTGGTCTCTGTCGGGAAATACATGGAGGCAAGCAACAAGGAAAAAACGAAGGAAGCAATTACCCGATTGATGGCGCTTGCGCCGGAGAATGCAATACTGGTAGATGAGAACGGACAGTGGGAGGTGCCGCTGTCGATGATAAAGCCCGGTGATACTGTACTGGTAAAGCCGGGGGCACGCGTACCGCTGGACGGTGTGGTAAAGTCCGGTAGCGGAAGTGTGAATGAAGCAATGCTGACCGGAGAGAGTCTTCCGGTGGAAAAACAGGAAGGCAGTGAGGTCATCGGCGGTAGCGTGTCGGTGGACGGAGCGCCTTTGATTGAGGTAACGAGAATCGGTGAAGATACGACACTGGCAAAGATTATCCGTTTTGTGGAAGATGCGCAAGGGCGCAAGGCTCCGATTGCAAAGGTTGCCGACAAGGTGGCAGGTGTGTTCGTGCCGGTTGTGATGGCGATTGCACTGGCTGCAGGAGTGTTCTGGATGGCTTTTGGTTCCGGACTCGGGGTGGAAGGAGATAGATTCTCCTTTGCATTGAAGATATTTACTTCCGTGCTTGTGATTGCCTGTCCGTGTGCGCTGGGTCTTGCAACGCCGACGGCGATTATTGTAGGAACGGGACTTGGAGCATCAAAAGGAATCCTGATCCGGAGTGGTGAAGCACTTGAACAGACACATCAAGTACAGGTGGTTATTCTCGATAAGACCGGAACGGTGACGGAAGGAAAGCCGGTTGTGACAGACTTGATAGCAGTGGATGAAGAGGAACTGTTGCGGACGGCGTATCTCCTCGAGAACTTGTCAGAGCATCCGCTGGCAAAGGCAGTGTGTGATGCGGCAAAGGAGCGGGGAGTCTGTGAGAGTTCGGTAACGGAATTTCAGAATATATCCGGACGTGGACTTATGGCAACCGATGAGGACGGACGCAAACTGCTTGCAGGAAATGCGGCACTCTTAGAAGAAAACGATGTGACAGTAGAGGCGTTCCGTGCCGAGGCAGAGCAGCTACAGGCACAGGGTAAGACGCTGGTATACGTAGCGCGGGACGAACAGGCGTTGGGCATCATCGGCATTGCAGATACAATTAAGACGGATGCAAAGGCGGCAATTGCAGAACTAAAACAACTTGGCATAAAGACCGTTCTTTTGACAGGTGACAATCGTGCAGCAGCAGAATTTATCGGTGAACAGGCCGGTGTAGATGAAGTCATCGCCGAGGTGCTTCCGACACAAAAGGCACAAGTGGTTCAGGAATACCAAGCGAAGGGTAATTGTGTTATGATGGTCGGCGATGGTATCAACGATGCGCCTGCACTGGTACAGGCGGATGTCGGTTGTGCCATCGGAAACGGCAGTGACATTGCAATTGATTCGGCAAAGATTGTATTGATGAAATCAGAGCTCATGGATGTGGTAAGGGCGATTCGCTTAAGCCGCATTACGATACGTAACATCAAGCAGAATCTGTTTTGGGCATTCTGTTATAACGTACTCGGCATCCCGGTGGCAGCAGGTGTGCTGTATCCGGCATTCGGTCTGCTTCTCTCGCCGATGATTGGCGGACTTGCGATGAGTCTGAGCTCGCTGTTTGTGGTGACGAATGCGCTGCGGTTGAAGACGAAACGGTTATAATGTAGTGACTTGCCGTTATGATTAAGTGAAAAACAATATAAGATACAGGAGGGAAAGTAAATGATTAAACACATTGTAATGTTTCATCTGAAAGAAGAAAACAAGGAAGAGAACATTAAGGAAGCACTGAGACGCCTCAGTACATTTCCGGAGGAAATCCCGACCCTGAAGGGGTTTGAAGCAGTGGTAAATGCGCCGGAAGCAGATGGTACGAATTGTGACCTTGCACTGGTTTGTGATTTTGATGATATTGATGGGTTGAATGCATATCAGGTACATCCGAGTCATGTGGCATTTGGTAATTTCATCAAGGCAGTAAGACTCGACAGAGCCTGCATTGATTACGAATATTAAGATAAGAGTCAGCAGATATAGAAAGGAAGGATAAGCATTATGAAGAAGTTGAATGTAGCAACGATGCGTTGTGAAAAGTGTGTGGCACGTATTTCCGGAGCACTCGAAGAGGCGGGGATTGCATTTGAAATCTCGTTAGAAGACAAGTTGGTAGCCGTTGACGAAGCGAAGGTGGCAGAAGCCATCGAGGCGCTGGACGATCTTGGATTTGAGGCAGTAGAAGCATAGTTCGGATGAGGCGTATATTACCATGAAGAAAAAGTGAAAAAAGTGAATATTTTCGTTGCAATGGGAAAATGCTTGTATTATAATTGCAATATCTTTTTTCAAATGGAGTTTTTTAACATTTATTATATTTTCAAATAAGGAGAACAAAACAATGGATAGTAATAAGCGTCCGGATTCCATGGAGAGAATTACAACCAAAGAACTTGCAGACAAGTTCATCGAAGCAGAAATCGCCAAGGTGCGCGAGCAGGTAGGCGACAAGAAGGTGCTTCTTGCACTTTCCGGTGGTGTAGACTCCTCCGTAGTAGCAGCATTGCTTGCAAAGGCAATCGGCAAGCAGTTGTATTGTGTGCATGTTAATCATGGTCTGATGAGAAAAGGCGAGAGCGAGCAGGTAGTTGAGGTATTCACCAAGGGCTTCGATATGAACCTTACTTATGTTCAGGCTGAGGACCGTTTCTTGGACAAGCTGGCAGGTGTGGCTGAACCGGAGAAGAAGCGTAAGATTATCGGCGAGGAATTCGTGCGTGTATTCGAAGAAGAGAAAGCAAAGCTTGAGAACATGGCTTTCCTTGCACAGGGGACCATCTATCCGGATATTCTTGAGAGCGATGGCGTAAAGGCACATCATAACGTAGGCGGACTTCCGGAGGATTTTGAATTCGAAGGTCTGGTTGAGCCGGTGAAGTTATTATATAAGGATGAAGTTCGTGTGGTTGGTAAGGCACTTGGTCTTCCGGCAGAGATGGTTGACCGTCAGCCGTTCCCGGGTCCGGGACTTGGCGTAAGATGCTTGGGTGCTATCACCAGAGACCGTCTGCACGCACTGAGAGAATCCGATGCAATCCTGCGTGAAGAGTTCGACAAGGCAGGTCTGACCGGTAAGGTATGGCAGTTCTTTACCGTTGTTCCGGATTTCACCTCTACGGGTGTAAAGGACGGAAAGCGTCTTGATTACTGGCCGGTTATCATTCGTGCCGTAAATACCGTAGATGCTATGGTATGTACCGTGCCGGAAATCGACTGGGCAATCCTGAAGAAGATTACCGACCGTATCTTAAGCGAAGTTGACGGCGTATGCCGCGTATGCTTCGATATGAGTCCGAAGCCGATTGCAACAATCGAGTGGGAATGAAGTGAACACATGGACTGAGAGCAGTCAAAAGATAAAGGAAGTACCAACTGCAAGCTTGCTTGTATGTTGGTGCTTCCTTTGTCTTTTGGCTATTTGAAGGCATGACACGCTGCTTATTGATGAGCGGAGCGAGTCAATAAGAGAGTGGCGTGACTGCTCTCGGTCCATAGGAGTATCGGGCGCCAGCCCGCGTTGAGGCGGAAAGTGAGTAGTAATCCATAACAAATATATTGAATTTCAAAAATGATAGTGATATAATGCGGATTTGTTTAATAGAACGAAATTATTTAGATTTTTTGAAAGAAGGTGTATTCCTATGACTCATACAGCCAGTATCTTTATGAGTCTTTCTATCGCTTTGCTGGCAGGTCTCCTCTTATCCAGACTCGCGAAGAAGGTAAAGCTCCCTGCAGTTACCGCGTATCTGATCGCCGGCGTTCTCATCGGTCCCTTCGTGCTTGGTGCACTTAATATTCCGGGCATTGGTATCACAGCAGACCAGATTGAAGGCTTCGGCTTGATTTCTGATCTTGCCCTTGGCTTTATCGCATTTGCTATGGGTAATGAGTTCCGTCTTGCCCAGTTGAAAAAAATCGGAAGACAAGCAACGGTAATCGGTGTGTTTCAGGCAATGTTCACTACCGTTATTGTTGACGTGGTTCTGATTGGTCTGCATTTCCTTATGCCTGATAAGCTTTCTCTGGGTGCAGCCATTGTCCTTGCAGCAGTTGCAACGGCAACGGCTCCGGCAGCCACTTTGATGGTTGTTAAGCAATATAAGGCAAAAGGTCCGGTTACGGATGTCCTGCTCCCGGTCGTAGCGCTGGATGATGCAGTCGGTCTTGTTATATTTGCAATTTCTTTCGGTGTTGCAAAATCCATCAGTACCGGAACGGTTGATGTACTCTCGGTTGTTCTGGAACCGCTGCTTGAGGTTGTGATTTCGCTCGGTCTCGGTTTTGTTATGGGTCTGCTTTTCACAATCTGTGAGAAATACTTCCATTCCCGTTCCAAGCGAATGGCGGTATCGGTTACCTTTGTTATGATGACGGTTGCCATCTCCTGTTTGCAGTTTAATGTCGGCGGTATTCACATTGCGTTCTCTTCCCTGCTTGCGTGTATGATGCTCGGAACGGTGTTCTGCAATATGTGCGAGGTGTCCGAGGAGTTGATGGACAGAGCAGACCGCTGGACAACACCTGTTCTGATTCTGTTCTTCGTTATCAGTGGTGCAGAGCTGGAACTTTCGGTATTTGCAGACTGGGCAGTCATAGTGGTTGGTGTTGTCTACATTATCTCACGATCCATAGGCAAATGCTTCGGGGCCAATATCAGCGCAAAGATGACACACTCGGATCCGAATATTGTTAAGTACCTCGGTATTACTTTGCTGCCGCAGGCAGGGGTTGCACTGGGTATGGCAATCAAGGCCATTGAGCTTGGTCCGGACGGCGCTATCGTTCGTAATATTACCTTATTTGCAGTGCTGATTTATGAGATTGTCGGTCCGTTCCTTACAAAGATTGCACTGACCAAAGCAGGAGACATTCAGGAGGAAGGACGCAGAAGTGCCAGAGAAGAACATTTGGCAAAGAAGGCGTCGTAACTTAAGTATTGATCGGAATAAAATATTGAAGCAAGTTGTTAACGGCAGAAAGGAAAATATCTTCTTTCTGCCGTTCTTTCTTCTCCTGCTTGAATGTCTCTATCTGTACCGTTGCAGGAAAGCTGAGTAAGAAACGGGATGAACAGTTGATGATATGAGCACGATATGTGCAATTTGTTTAAAATGTGACAAAATAATGTTGTTTATTCATCAATATCTCAATTGACAATTTTTCGCTTGACTGATAATCTAATTACTGTATCTAAACCTATGGTCATGTCCTCTGCGGTCAAGTCCATAGAGCTTTGATAAAGAATGAATAGGAGAGTAGACAAATGAAAAAGATTATTGCACTGTTTCTCGTTTTAGCTATGGTGTTCTCTTTGACTGCCTGCGGCGGTAGCGAAGACACCAATAAGACCGCTGACTTTAAGGCTGGTTTTATCTTTTTACATGATGAGAACTCCACTTACGACCTTAACTTCCTGAACGCAACAAAGGAAGCTTGTGAAGAGCTTGGCATTGAGTATGTTGTTAAGGTTAATATCCCTGAGTCCGAGGCTTGCTACGATGCAGCAGCTGAGTTGGTTGAAGACGGTTGTACATACATCTTCGCTGACTCTTTCGGTCATGAGCCTTACATGCTTCAGGCTGCAAAGGAATTCCCGGATGTTCAGTTCTGCCACGCTACCGGTACTCAGGCTCACACCGCCGGTGTTCCGAACTACCACAACGCTTTCGCTTCTATCTACGAAGGCCGTTTCCTTGGTGGTGTTGCTGCTGGTTTGAAGTTGAACGAGATGATTGCTAACGGCGAGTTCACCGCTGAAGAAGCTAAGGTTGGTTACATTGGCGCATTCCCGTATGCAGAAGTTATCTCCGGTATGACTTCCTTCTTCTTGGGCGTTCGTTATGTTTGTCCGTCTGCTACGATGGATGTAACCTTTACCAACTCCTGGTATGATCCGACCCTTGAGCAGGAAGGCGCTGTAAAGCTTATTAACAACAACTGTAAGTTAATCTCCCTGCATGCAGACTCCATGGGTGCTCCTACCGAGTGCCAGAACAATGGCGTTCCGTTCGTATTCTACAATGGTTCCGCTAAGGACGCTTGCCCGGATACCTACATTGTTGCTTCCTACATCAACTGGGCTCCTTACATGATTTATTCCATGAAGGCAGCTATGAACGGCGAAGAAATCGCTGCTGACTGGATCGGCACCCTGGAAAATGGTGGTGTTGCCTTGAAGGATCTCAACGAGGCTGTTGCTGCTGATGGCACTGCTGCAAAGCTTGAAGAAGTTAAGGCTGCTCTGCTTGATGGTTCCCTTAAGGTATTCGATACTGATACCTTCACTGTTGGCGGAAAGACCCTTGACAGCTACACTGCTGACGTTGATGATATGGGCGATTTCGTTCCGGAGACCGAGGCGATTGCTGATGGTTACTTCCACGAGTCCGAGTTCCGTTCTGCACCTTACTTTGATATGTTTATCGACGGTATTACCAACCTCGATCAGTAAAAAAACTTACAGGGAAGCTCTGTTAATACAGGGCTTCCCTATAAAGCTGTAAAGGGTAATCCAGTGACCGTTTCAGCCACTGTGTTACCCTTTACAGCTTTATATTATATCGACGACCTATTTATAGAACTGGAGGATGAAGTCTTTGGAGACAAGAGTGGCTACTGTTAAAATGCGGAACATTACCAAAACATTCGGGTCTGTTATCGCCAATGACAAGGTATGTTTGGACATCTATAAGGGAGAGGTTCTTGCTTTGCTGGGGGAAAA
This sequence comes from Lachnospiraceae bacterium, assembly GCA_045593785.1. Lineage (GTDB taxonomy): Bacteria > Bacillota > Clostridia > Lachnospirales > Lachnospiraceae > SZUA-448. The sequence goes on along the minus strand of JAZNXH010000091.1, from coordinate 8,561 downwards.
CGGTAGCGGCAAGACAACTCTGATGAATATGCTTTCCGGTATTTATTTTCCCGATGAGGGCGATATATTCATTAACGATAAAAGGGTCGTTATTCGTTCGCCCAAAGATGCTTTTGACCATGGAATCGGTATGATTCATCAGCATTTTAAGCTGGTTGATGTATTGACGGCTACGGAAAACATCATATTGGGATTGGAAGGGAAACTGGATCTTAAAGCAGCATCGGAAAAAATCCGCCAGATTTGTGATGCCTATGGCTTTGAAGTTGATCCCGATCAAAAGGTTTATGATATGTCCGTATCTCAGAAACAGACGGTAGAGATTGTAAAGGTTCTCTTCAGAGGTGCAGATATCCTGATTCTGGACGAACCTACTGCAGTTCTTACACCGCAGGAAACGGACAAATTGTTTGCAGTGCTTCGCAACATGAGAAGCGACGGAAAAGCCATTGTAATCATCACTCACAAGATGCATGAGGTGGAAGAACTTTCTGATCGTGTAGCTGTCCTTCGTCATGGACAATTTATCGGTGATATGCCTACCAAAGAGACCGATGCGCAGGAGATGACCAATATGATGGTTGGTCATACGGTAACGCTTAACATCGAACGTCCCGAGCCCGTAGATCCGAAGCCGCGTATCGAGGTAAATGGTCTGACGGTTCGTTCCGTTGATGGGGTTTTGAAACTGCAGGATATCTCTTTTACTGCTATGAGTGGTGAAATTCTTGGTATTGCAGGTATTTCCGGCAGTGGCCAGAAGGAATTGTTGGAAGCGATTGCAGGTCTGCAGCCGGTAGAGAACGGATCAATCTGCTATGTTGAGGATGATGGAACCCGTGATGAATTATTGGGTAAGGATCCATTGGTGATTGCGGAAAAGGGGATTACCCTTTCCTTTGTACCGGAAGATCGTCTCGGTATGGGATTGGTTGGCGGAATGGATCTTGGTGATAATATGATGCTTCGTTCTTTCAGAAAAGGCAGAAGTATTTTCACGGATCGCAAGAGTCCAAGACACCTCGCAAAACGTGTCGTAGAAGAACTTGACGTAAAAACCCCGAGTATCGAAACTCCGGTAAGAAAACTCTCCGGCGGTAACGTTCAGAAGGTTTTGGTTGGACGTGAGATTGCCTCGGCGCCGAAGGTTCTTCTGACTGCTTATGCAGTAAGAGGACTCGATATTAATTCCTCTCATACGATATATGACCTGCTCAATCAACAGAAGCAGAATGGTGTAGCTGTTATTTATGTCGGCGAGGATCTTGATGTGCTTTTGGAGCTTTGTGATCGCATCCTGGTACTCTGCGCCGGCAAGGTGAGCGGTATCGTTCCCGGCAAAGAAGCTAAAAAACGAGAGTTGGGTATGATGATGACCCATATTGGAGGTAACAGTAATGAGTAAGACAAGAGAACCTCGTTTTCATATTGTTAAGCGCGGTGAAATGCCCTGGTATTTTAGCTGGGGTGTCAGAGCAGCAGGCATCGTACTCGCTTTGATTTGCTGTAGTCTGATTTGTACCATTGTCACTGCGGAGAATCCGATTCAGATTTTTGCTACCATTATTGACGGTTCTTTTGGTTCCAGCCGTAAGTTCATGGTTCTGCTTCAGAACACTGCTATGATGCTCTGTATTGCACTTGCTCTTACGCCTGCCTTTAAGATGCGGTTCTGGAATATCGGTGGTGAAGGGCAGGCTCTTGCCGGTGCGCTGGCAGCAGCAGCGTGTATGATTCTTATGAAGAATCAGTCAAACTGGGTAGTGATTCCCTGTATGATACTTACCAGTATCGTGGCAGGTGCTGTTTGGGGCGCTATTCCGGCTTACTTTAAGGCGAGGTTCGGAACCAATGAGACCCTTTTCACCTTGATGATGAACTATGTGGCGACACAGCTGGTGGCATACTTCTCGGTTGTATGGGAAAATCCGAAGGGCTCCGGTAACATCGGAGTGATTAATCCGCTTACTCATATTGGCTGGTTTCCGGAAATTCTGGGTTCCAAATATGCCTTGAATATTGTTATCGTAGGATTTTTGACGGTTGGTATGTATATCTACCTCAAGTATTCCAAACACGGTTACGAGATTTCAGTTGTCGGCGAAAGTGAGCGTACTGCAAGATATATCGGAATCAAGGTTGAGAAGGTTATTATCCGTACAATGCTGATTTCGGGAGCTATCTGTGGTCTTGCCGGATTATTGCTGGTAGGAGGTACCAATCACACACTCAATGCTGCTATTGTAGACGGCAGAGGTTTTACCGCTGTTATGGTATCCTGGCTCGGCAAGTTCAATCCAATCTGGATGATACTGACCAGTTTTCTGTTGGTGTTCTTAGGGCGGGGTGCCGGAGAGATTGCGACAGACTTTGGCTTAAACGCTTCTTTTGGTGACATTCTTACCGGTATTATTCTGTTCTTTATTATCGGTTGCGAGTTTTTCATCAACTATAAACTTAATTTGACCAAATCATCGAAGAAGGAGGAGAAATAATCATGTTTGAAGCGATACTTTCTTTTCTCCCTCGCGCCATTGCCCAGGGTATCCCTCTGTTATATGGATCGACCGGTGAAATTATTACACAGAAGTCGGGCAACATGAATCTCGGTATTCCGGGTGTCATGTATGTTGGCGGTATAAGCGGTGTTATCGGAGCTTTTCTTTATGAGCAAAGCATTCCGTCTCCCGATGCTTTGAATCCTGTTTTAGCAGTACTGATTCCGACACTTTTCTGTCTGATTGGTTCACTTTTGATGGGATTGCTCTTCTGTTTCCTTACCGTAACCCTCAGAGCAAATCAGAACGTTACCGGTCTTGCCATGACTACGTTTGGCGTTGGCTTTGGTAATTTCTTTGGAGGTTCTCTGGTGAAACTTTCCGGAGCAGATATGCCGTTCCTGGCACTCTCTTCCACCTCGAATTGTTTCAAGAAGACTCTGCCGATTGCTGATAAAATGGGTGTGTTCGGGGATCTTGTGATGGGATACAGTTTTCTCGTATATCTGGCAATTGCGATAGCACTCCTGGCATCTTTTGTGATTAAGCGTACCCGCATCGGTCTGCACCTGCGTGCTGTGGGTGAAAACCCTGCTACTGCGGATTCGGCTGGTATTAATGTTAACCGATATAAGTATCTGTCTACCTGCATCGGATGTATGATAGCAGGACTTGGCGGTCTTTACTATGTTATGGACTATGCAAGTGGTATCTGGGCGAACAATGCATTTGGTGACAGAGGCTGGCTTGCAATAGCGCTTGTAATCTTTACGATATGGAGACCGAATGTAGGCGTTCTTGCTTCTTTCCTTTTTGGTGGTCTTTATATTCTTCACATGTATATTCCATCCGGTATGAATCTTGCAGTAAAAGAACTATACAAGATGTTACCTTATGTAGTTACCATTATCGTACTGATTATCTCTTCTTTGAGAAATCAGAGAGATAAGCAACCGCCGCAATCACTTGGTCTGTCATATTTTAGAGAAGACAGATAGAAAGGGATACAAATGAATTTTTTAGAAGAACGCATTTTAAAAGATGGTAATATAAAGCCCGGTAATGTCTTAAAGGTTGATAGTTTTCTCAATCATCAGATGGACATTTCTCTGATGGAGGAAATCGGTCGGGAGTTTCATCGTCGTTTTCAGGGTAAAAACATCAATAAAGTCCTGACAATTGAAGCATCCGGTATCGGTATTGCTTGTTTTGTAGCAAAGGAATTTGGTGTTCCTATGGTATTTGCCAAAAAATCACACTCAATCAATATCGATAGCGAAGTATATGTTGCAGAGGTAGAATCGTTTACCCATAAAAACAAGAACAACGTTATTGTTTCGAAGAAATTTCTGAATCAGGATGATCACATTTTGATTATCGATGACTTTTTGGCGAATGGTTGTGCTTTACAGGGTCTTATCGCCATTTCACAATCTGCCGGAGCGACGGTAGAAGGAATTGGTATCGTAATTGAAAAGGGATTTCAGATTGGCGGACAAGTGATCCGGAATCTGGGTGTTCAGCTGGAATCGCTTGCTATCATTGATGCAATGGATTCCGAAACCGGATCGATTACGTTCAGAGAACAGTGACATTATTAAGTCCTTAACTGCGGAATACTGCAGTTAAGGACTTTTGGTTTCTGGAATTATCAGCATAGTTTTTCTGCATTTTGGCAAACTATAATGGAAAAAATGCAGGAGGTTTTCAAGTGCTACTAATACAAAACGGATTGGTTTTTACGATGGAAACGAAGGAAGAAAGGTATGCTGATTTGCTGATTGATAAAGGGAAAATCGTTCAGATTGCAAGAGGAATAAAACCTACGGAACGAATGAAAATCATTGATGCCTCAGGTTTGCAAGTGTATCCGGGATTTATCGATGCACATAGTCATATCGGAATTTCGGAAGAAAAGAAAACAAGCCAAGTGGATGAATGTAACGAGGGAACGAACCCGGTTACACCATGCCTTCGTGCCATTGATGCAATCAATCCAATGGATAGTGCGTTTCACAATGCTCTGGCTGCAGGTATTACAAGTGTGATGGTGGGACCGGGAAGTGCAAACCCGATTGGAGGACAGTTTGCATTCATCAAAACTCACGGCAGACGCATTGATGATATGGTTGTTAAGGCGCCTTCTGCTATTAAGTTTGCTTTTGGGGAAAACCCGATGACAAACTATGGCCTGAATGGGAATCCCCCTGCTACCCGCATGGGAATTGCAGCGTTAATTCGAGAAGAATTAACTCGTGCAAAACAATATTTCAACAACAGTAACGAATCGCAGAAAACATTTTCTATAGAAAGTTATCGTGAGCTGTTCGAGGGGAAAATACCGATGAAAGCGCATGTGCACCGTGCGGACGATGTTTTCACTGCAATTCGAATTGCCGATGAATTTGGTCTGGGGCTCACACTGGATCATTGTACCGAAGGTCATCTGATTGCGGATGAGATTGCAAAAAGCGGTTATCCGGCGATTGTTGGCCCTTCTCTGGCAGCGCGTGACAAGGGTGAAGTAAGCATTGCAGACTTTAAAACACCGGGTGAACTTCAAAAAGCAGGGGTTTTGGTAGCATTGACTACAGATCATCCGGTATCCAGAATTCAATACCTTCCGCTCTGTGCTGCACTTGCTGTCAAAGAGGGTATGAGCGAATGGGGCGCACTGCGGGCAATCACAATTGATGCAGCCCGCATATGTCGCGTGGATCACCGGGTAGGTAGTATAAAAGAAGGAAAAGACGCCGATCTTGTCATTTGTGACGGTAGTCCGTTGCAGATTATGACTTCTGTAAGGTACACAATTGTGAATGGACAGATTGTCCGGCAGGCAGAGCGTCACGCATAAGAAACCGACAGAGTTAGAAAAGCAGGAAATGAATTTGAATAACTGACTTGCAAAATGTAAGGATATGTATATAATGAAGTTAATTGGGTGATTTGCCGGTGACGGTACAAAAGATTGTGGGAGGGTACAGTATGAATGAGAGTCAGTACAGACGCGCCAATACGCGTGCTTACATTGTGCTCACAGTGGTATATGTTTATCTGTTAGCATCGATTGTGGTTGGTGTTATTTTAAACGGTATGGTTCCGAGTATTGCAGTGCAGATAGCAGTTTTAGTTGCCGGAATTATTACCAGTACGGTAGCATTTATTAAGCTAAGAAGGAAGCTGCTCGGAGCATTTCTTCAGATTCTTTCCGGCGTTGTGGTATATGCAACAATTGATCTTTTAAACCGGAATGAATATGCATTTGTTTACGCATTTCTTTTTATTGTACTGTCTATGTTCTTCTATAACATAAAACTGACGACTATCTGTAATGTGGTTATCGTTTTGACGAATATTGCGCGCGTGATTATGCGTTGGGATGCAAGCAATTCGATGTATTCGCAAGAAGCATTGGTTGAGATATTTACGTTTGTTTTGGTTGCAGTTGCATCGATATCCGTAGTCAAAATGATGCTGACATTCAACAATGAAAACGTAGACTCGATTGCGGCAGCAGCAAAACGACAGGAAGAAAGTAACCAGAAGATGGTTGCGGTAGCAGATGATGTTGCGAGCCAGTTTACAGAGGCAATGGAGAATTTCAATAATCTGCATAACAGCATTGAGATGACTCTTTTTGCAATGCAGAATATTTCTGAAAGTGCAACCAGTACGGCAGAGAATATTCAGCAGGAAGCAGAGATGTGTTTTGAGATTCGTCAGGTATCTGATACTACGACCCAAACAATCGGTCAGATGTTAGAGTCTTCCACCCGTACCGGTCAGACGATTGACGAAGGCATGAAAGAAGTAAGAGAACTTAAGGATAAATCCGAGGGTGTCGGAAAAGCAAGCCGGACAACGGTTGAGGTGATTGAGCGTCTTACTGCACAGGTGAATGAGGTACAGAATATTGTAGGTTCGATACTCCAGATTTCCGGACAGACGAACTTACTTGCTCTGAATGCTTCTATCGAAGCAGCCAGAGCCGGAGAAGCGGGAAAAGGCTTTGCTGTAGTTGCAGATGAGATTCGTCTTTTGTCTGAACAGACACAGACTGCATCCAACAATATTACGGATATTACGAACCGTTTGTATGCGGATACCCGTATTGCACATGATTGTATCGGAGAAGCTGCAGCCTATGTAGCTAGCCAGAATGAGATGATTCTGAATACCGAAAGACGTTTTGACGCCATTTATAATGAGATGAAGGCGTTGGCTGAGAATGTAAATAATACCGAACAGGATGTTAAGAAAATTGTATCAGCGACGGATACGATTTCGGATAGCATTACCCAGCTGTCAGCGACCAGTGAAGAAGTAAGTGCAGCTTCGACAGAAAGCGTAAAGGTTGCAGAAGGCGCGGTAGATAAGGTAAATGAGTGTAAGGAAATGATGGATCGAATCAATAAGCTTGCACAGGAATTAAAAACCTTCAGCAAGAAAACGAAATAAGGAACAGGGAATAAATGAAGTGCACCTCAAATGTCAGACAACCGACAGTTTGAGGTGCATTATTTTATTTGCTTTCTTTGTTTGCAGCGGCTTCCCGTTGACGGCAAATGTCCGTCCAGGAGGGGAGCTTTCGGATGATATTGCACAAATCTTTGAGTGCTGCAGGAATATCGATGTTCTGTGGGCAAATGTGAGTGCATTTTCCGCAGGCGATACAGGCGGAAGGTTTCTTTGCTTCGTCCATAAACTCGATGTGCATCACGGCATTCGTAGAGGGTGCGATGCGGACTTCGTTGTAAGTATTAAGGAAAGTCGGAATATCCAGTTCCATCGGGCATCCGTCACAACAATACCGGCAGGCAGTACAGGGAACGGAATCTTTCATACTTTCGGCAATGTTGAGTAATAATGCATACTCGGCATCCGTAAGCGGCTTCTTAGTTGAGAAGGTTTTGATATTGTCCTGCATCTGTTCCATATTTGACATACCGCTGAGAATCATTGTTACATTGGGGAGTCCTTGCAGAAAACGGAAGCCCCAAGAAGCAATAGATTCGTCCGGACGAATCTCTTTGAGTCTGGTCTCGTTTGCTTCATTCAGCTTTGCCAACTTGCCGCCGCGTACCGGTTCCATGACCCAGACCGGAATCCGGTATTCAGTAAGGAGGTCATATTTTGCTTTGGCATCCTGCAGGGTCCAGTCGAGATAGTTTAATTGAATCTGGCAGAATTCCATATCGGTGCCATACAGGTCAAGAAACTCTTTCAGGCAAGCGGTCTGGGCATGTGTGCTGAAGCCAAGGTGTTTGATTCTGCCAAGACGCTTTTGTTCCTTAAAGTAGTCAATGATTCCCCATTGCGGATCCAGATATGTTTCCATGGATTTTTCATATACATTATGTAAAAGATAAAAATCAAAGTAATCCACGCCGCATTTTTGCAATTGTTTCTCAAAGATATCTGCAGGGTTGTACCCGGTTGAGAGAAGTTGATGTCCCGGGTATTTGGTCGCAAGATAATAACTGTCGCGAGGGTATTCGCTCAATACGCGCCCCATAACGCGTTCGGAATCACCATCGTGATAGGGGTAAGCTGTATCAAAATAATTTACACCGTGTTCCATTGCGTAGCGTGTCATATCTTTTACGCGCGCTTCATCGATGGTTCCGTCTGCGGTGAGCGGAAGACGCATGGTACCAAAACCAAGCAAGGGTAATGTTTTATCTTGAAATTGGTTAGTTATCATAAGGGAGTGACCTCCTGTTTGTAATTCTGTATAAATGTATTGTAACACCAGACGGTAGAGGGTGGTCAAGTGGATTTTACATAAAATAATTTTTTTCGCACAAATTGATTGCCTCTAATAAGAAATGCATGGTATAATATAACGAATTTTGTGTTTAGGAGTAACTAATATGCGTGATACATGGTCATCTCGTTCTACTTTTATTTTAGCTGCAATCGGTTCTGCTGTTGGTCTTGGTAATGCATGGCGATTCCCGGGACTTGCTGCAAAACATGGCGGCGGAGCGTTTTTATTTGTATATTTAATCGCTATGCTTGCAATCGGAATTCCGATGCTGATGATGGAAATTGCTGTCG
>JAZNXH010000090.1:0-7531 GCA_045593785.1 Lachnospiraceae bacterium | reverse complement strand
GGTTCGTGTAATGCAAAGAGCTGTGCGCCGCAGAGAGGACTTACGGAGTGTAAAAAATGCAGTGAATTTCCGTGTATCAAGGCAACTTCAGCGGACTACCGCTCCATGATACATACTGAAGTGCATTACGCAGATGAGATTACTTGGGGAATCTTGCCCTATGTACCGTGGCAGTATGAGCCAAGATAATAGCTTGAGTGGCACTGGGAAATATTATGTTTATAATGAATATATAATTCAGCAGCAATGCTGTTTGGGCTGGTCGTAAGACCCTGGTCCATCTACCGGCAGGGAAGTTCCCTGCCATTTTTATTGGAAATATTTTTATGAAAATGGAGGGTTTGCAGAAGTAAATGCAAGTTTGCAAGGTCATATATAGAGAAAAAGTTGCATTTAAATTTACAATGAAAGACTTTCCTTCAAACTTAATTGTACGGATTATCGTACAGCACGTGGCGTATTATCAACTTGTAAGCAAAAGACAAGATTGAACTGGCAATAACCAGACGCATTGCGATAAAAGCAATGAGAAAGGGAGGAAAGTATGGTAGTACGCAGAGTAAAAGAACATTATGAGATTTACGTAAATGGAACGTTTGTATGTTCGTGTGATGTGAACGAATTAGATGAGACTTTGGAGGAGATGGAATATGGCAGAGACTAAAACCTTTCCTTATGAAATGACAGAATTGATTTCGAAAGAGGAAGAAGAATTGCAGAAGTTACTACGTCGGGAAGTAAGACGGATGGAGTTAGAGATGAAACTCCGTCTGCTACGGCAGCATCTGCGAACGGTGACAGCTGGTAAATAATGTTCTGTCTTGACTACCGAACGTTTGTTTGGTATTATGGCATCACGAAAGAAGAAAGGAGGAGTGATGCCATATGCTGTTTCAGACGGGTGATACGGTAAAGGAACCGGATGCCGGGGTCGTGCGCGGCAAACCGCTACCGGTTGCTTGTGAATGCTGGTTTACCTCCTCCGGTAAGATTATGCCCCTTATGATAAAGGTGCAGAACGAAGACGATGGTGAGATTATCACCATCCGGAATATTCAGGTGAATTACTATGAGAGGAAGAATTATGCCGGAGTTCCGACGGATGAGTTTGATTGCAGGATATCACTTTTGGGACAGAAGTTTGATGTGAAGCTGGTGCATTATCTGACGGATAGCAAGTGGACGATGAATTTTCGTAATGCGGAACAGGGAAAGATGGCGGGACTAAAATAAAAACAGCGGGGAGTTGCCCGCTGTTTTGTTATGCATTCTGTTTCATTTCATTTTTACATTCGTACATCTTGGTATCAGCTTCTTTTACGACATCGAGGATGTTGGTGCCGGTACCGTAAGCAAGACCGACCGCGGCGTGGATGCGTACATCTTTGCTTTCGTTTGCTCTGTTGATTTTCTTACGGATATCGGCACAAAGTGTTTCCGGATATCCTGCCTCCGGATCGTCAAGAATGAGAAGGAATTCATCGCCGCCAATGCGGTAAGTGCGGCAACGATCGCCTGAAAAACTGTTCAGGATGGAAGCGAGTTTCTGTATTGTGCGATCGCCCATAGCATGACCGAACTCGTCATTAATTTTCTTCAGGTCATTCAAATCCCAGAAGAGTACAGCAATACGATTGACTGTCGGATAGTAATGTGCAACCATATCCTCATATTTGTTTTTGTTGAGTACGTTGGTACTGGCATCCATATCCTTCAGGTAAGTGAGCTGTGCGATACGGTACACCTCGTTCGTATTGTTCGAAATTGTGTAATGCATCATAACAGTGAAGACCAAAACAATGATAGCACGCGGGAATATCATATAGAACAGAATGACAAACAGCGGATCCTCATTGAATGGAATATGTAACGGACCTTCCGCAGCAAGCGCCAGATACCAATTTCTTGTATGCTGGCTCTGCAAGAGAATGTTCAAATCACAGATGCCATAGTAAAAACTTAAAACGGAACTAACAGTAACCGTTAAAAAATTCATAAAATAAGAGAACCATAAAAGCCGACGCTTACGGTAATGAATCGTATACATCAGCGGAAAAACATACAGCAACACCGCGTGATAGGACAGAAGTGAGATGATAACTGCTGAAGTAAGACACAGGAAGGTGAGAAGATAGTATTTTACCCAGGGTTTGGATAAGTCACCGCGCAGCATTAGATAGAATGGTCCAAGATAAAGGAGCACATTAGAAAAAAAGGCGAATGAAGTCAGTGTCTTGTTGACTTCGAAAATTCCCAACATAGTAAGCACCCAAACCAAACCTACCGCAAGGAGAAACCAAACAAAACCTTTGATGGTTCGCTTGTTTGCATTTGTCTCCTGATAGATTAGTTCGCGCTCGTATTGAGTTTTAAAATCCTCGATGCGAGTCATATATATTTACCCCTCAAAAAATAGTTCTATGGTCCTATAATAATGCAAGCGGAGATCAATTTCAATAGTAGTATAAAAAGTTTTTTGGTAAAAAAAATTGACGCTTGCCGATGGATTCTTGCTTTACAAATATAGGGAAAGGGGGTATGATAAGATTATAATGCTTAGACTTTTTCAGTATGAGTGATTGGGAGGGACTTATGAATCAAAAGAAGAGAAGATTTAGTATTAAAGTAAAGATTCTTTTACCGGTCGGATTGTTAGTAACAATCTTGTGTGTTGTTCTGGGCATTTCTTCGTATCGCCAGATGGAAAAAGGTATGGTTGCTATGGGAGCAGAACAGGCGGATATGGTATCGGAAGAGGCAGCGAAAGCCATTGATGGAGATACATTGAAGAAGTTAAGCCCGGGATGCGAAGAGAGTGCGGAGTATAAGGCATTATGGAATGTGTTAAGTGAGATACAGCAGGCAAATAGGATTAAATATTTATATACCCTACATACCGACAAAGAAATAGTATATTACGGAATTGATACCGATCCCTCGGAAGAAAGAGCAGACTTTGGTGAAGAATTCGAAGTAGCCTACGAAGAACTGCAGGGATGTTTCGAAGGGGAAGCATATGTCCAGGATTATATTGACAAGACAGAAGACGGGGATTTGATTTCCGTGTATAAGCCAATTTATGATAGCGCAGGGAACGTAATTGCGATACTTGGTTGTGATTATGATGCGTATCATGTAACGGAACGCCTGAATTCTTCGATGAAGCAACTTGCAATCATTTTTGTGGTTGCATTTGTTGTAGGTCTTGCGATTGTCGGTGTTGTAATTCATACGGTGACACTTGGACTGAATCAGGTAGAAGAGAAAATGTATGAATTGGTTCACAGCGAAGGCGACTTAACAAAGAGCTTTGAAATCAAGAGCAAAGATGAAGTGGGAGCGATTGCGGATAACCTGAATGCTTTGTTGAGCTTTATCCGCCAAATTATGATAACAATCTCGGAAAACTCACTGAAACTGGATGCATCTTCTGAAGTGATCGTGCAGAAGCTGTCTCAAGCGGAATTGAGTATCACAGATGTGTCGGCATTTATGGAAGAGATGAATGCTTCCATGGAGCAGACCAATTTCTCCTTGAATCAGATTACAGAGGCAATTGTACAGGCATATGCGGCAATCGAAGCAATCTCTGTACAGGCCGGAGAGGGTAGTGATTCTTCAGAAAAGATTCGCAACAATGCAGAAGACCTTTACCGGAATGCTACGGAAGAGCGGATTCAGGCAAGAGAAAAGGCAGATGCTATGGCATCAGAGGTGAGTGAGAGAATCCAAAGATCCAAGGCGGTAGAGGAAATCAATACGTTGACAGGCGATATCCTGAATATTTCGGAGCAGACGAATTTGCTGGCACTGAATGCAAGTATCGAGGCGGCAAGAGCCGGAGAAGCAGGACGAGGATTTGCAGTCGTGGCAGATGAGATCAGCAAGTTAGCCACAAATTCTGCAGAGGCAGCAACCTCGATTCAAAAGGTAAGCGTAGAAGTAATTCAGGCGGTAAATGACCTGGCAGAAGAGGCAGAAGCGATGCTTGCGTTTATGGACGAGACAGCAATGAAGGGCTATGAGAAGCTGTTGGAAATCAGCGAGAGCTATCAGGGCGATGTCGGAAGTCTGAACCAGATGATGCAGGATTTTGCAAAAGAAAGTGCTTCACTAAAGGAAAACATGGATGGTATCAAAGGCTCTGTGGAAGTTGTCCGAATTGCATTGAATGAGTGTACGTCCGGTGTAGGTGACGTAACAGAGCGTGCGGTGGAGATGACGGTGAATGTTGCTGAGATCGAGAGCGAAGCAAGCAAAAATAAAAACGTTGCATTGGAACTGAACCGTGAAGTAGGAAAGTTCAAATTAAAATAATGTAAGTTGAGTTGTGAGGCAGGGATCCGAAGAGGACCTGCCTCATATTTTGTAAAAGTGCACAAAAACGGGTAGAAATATTCTAACAGGAGGAGAAGTGTGAGTGGTTGAATATGAGATGTGTATATGATATCTTTTGTAAAGAAATGGTAATTATGGATGTCAAAAACTGATTGACACCATATATGACACCTAATATAATAAAGGAGTAAAATGTACATGTCTCAATGGGATAAGTTACTGACAAGGATTGTTCTGCTGTCAAAGGATATCCGTTTTGAAGAGCTGAGGAAAGTATTAGAGTATTACGGATATACGATGCATGCGCCAAGAGGTGGGAGCAGTCATTATACGTTTCGAAAACCCGGAAGATTTCCGATTACAATACCAAAAAATGAACCGATTAAGCGAACATATGTGGAACTTGTGAAAAAAGTTGTGGAACGGGAGGAAAAACAGGATGAAGACTGTGGATGAATACATGGAACTGCCGTATCGTATGGAAGTTGTAGAAGATAAGGACGAGGGCGGATATGTGATTTCTTTTCCGGAACTTCCCGGATGTATTACCAGCGGGGAAACGATAGAAGCGGCAATACAGAATGCGACGGATGCGAAGCGTGCCTGGCTGGAGTCTACGATAGAAGGTGGAGTAGACATCCCGGAACCGGGAAAGTTGGAAGATTATTCGGGACAGTTTAAGCTACGTCTGCCACGTAGTTTGCATAAGTCTTTGGCAGAGAATTCAAAGCGGGAAGGCGTCAGTATGAATCAGTATTGCGTGTATTTGTTGTCGCGTAATGATATGGCGCATCGAAAATGAGGTTGATTAGTGGGCAGTGCATCCGGCAGTGCTCATTTTCTTTATAGAGTTGCCGATAAAGAATAGAAAATATTGTGACGCGCAGAGTAGATATGTCGTCTATAATAGTGAAAGGCCTTATTACAGAGAAGGGAGACGGGGATGGACGATAAACAGATTATCGAATTATTTAATGAGCGCTCAGAAGATGCTATCACAAAAACTTCAGAGAAATACGGAAGTTTTTGTTACTACATAGCAGAACATATATTGCACGACCGGCAGGACAGCGAGGAGTGCGTAAACGATACCTACCTGAAGGCGTGGGAAACCATCCCGCCTCAGGCTCCGAACAAGTTGTCTGCGTATCTTGGGAAGATTACGCGCAATCTTGCGCTGAGCAGATACCGATATAATAATCGCAAGAAGCGGGGCGAAGGGGTAAATGCCGAGGTGCTGGAGGAACTGGCAGAGTGTATTGCTTCAAAAGACAACACGGAAACTGCAGTGGAAGAACAACAGTTGGTTGATGTGTTGAACGGATTCTTGGGGGAACTGCCCGAAGAGCGGAGGAAGATGTTTTTGCAGCGATATTGGTATATGAATTCCATTAAGGAAATTGCAGCGGAATGGTCGGTCAGTGAAAGCAAAGTGAAGATGACGTTGCTCCGTGTCCGTGGAGAGTTAAAACTGCGGCTGGAGTCGGAAGGGATTTATCTGTAAATGGAGGGAATATGAAAGAAGAAAAATTATTGGACACGCTTGGGAAAATAGAAGATGAGATGGTGCTGGAAGCTGCACCGGAGAGTTCGGCACAGGGAAAGAAGAAAAGTCCTATGTGGATAAAGTGGGCGGCAATGGCAGCCTGCGTCTGTCTGCTGGTGGGAGTTGGTGCATTGTATTGGAAGGCACACATAAAGGGGACCAGCATGTCGATGGTTGAAGATTCGGCAAATGAATTTACGCAGCTGGCGCAAAGTGAGAAACTGACTCAGGATACGTCGATGCCGTTACAGGAATTTACAATCGATCAGAATACGACAGTATCGGGAGATGAACTTGTGCTCTTGGATGATATCATGCAGAATGGGGGACTTGGCTATCCGGATTGGGGATTGACACTTGCGACGAAGGATGTTACACCGTCCGGTCTTACTCTCGTCTGCACACAGTCCGGTGGGGAGCCGTCCGGAGAGCTGATGACCGGAGAAGATTATTATTTAATCGTATGGAGAGCAGAACATTGGAGAATGGTAGTTCCGGTGATTGAGAATTATGCATGGAACAGCTTGGCGCATTTTGTTTCGATAGATAGCGATACCGAGTTTGAAATCGATTGGGAGTGGCTGTACGGGGAATTGGAGCCGGGAACATATCGTATAGTAAAAGAGTTTATGGATTTTCGTAAGACTGCAGATTACGATGAGGCGATATATTGGGCGGAGTTTGTGATTGAATAAACGGAGTATGTTGTGATATAGTATCTGCATATTGGAGAGGGAAAGGGAGAAACAATATATGGAGAACAGAATCACACCGCCTTGGGCATCGGAACTTACAGAAGGAGAATTTATCAGCTATGCACCTACTTATAAGGTGGGTGAGTGGTTTCATCTTTATGAGAAAAAAATCTTTGAGAATGATAAAGTAGGAGACATGGTATACTACTTTTACAATCCGACGAAGCATGGTTATCCGGCAGACAAGAAGTATCCGTTGCTGATTTTCATGCATGGTGCAGGAAATTCGTTTCAGAAAGAAATCTGCATCAATTACAGCGGAGGGGAACTGTATGCGTCTCCGGCTTATCAAGAGAAAATTGGTGGAGCATATGTGCTGATTCCGCTTGCGAATGAAAAGAGAGATGCAGAGGGAAGAACCGCAGAGAGTTGGTCGGAAGACTACATAGAACCGACACTTAGCCTGATAAAGGGCTTCGTACAGGAGAGAGAAGATACCATTGGTAAGAAGATTGTATTCGGAAATTCCAGAGGGGCAACATTTGCGTTCCTGATTACGGAGGCGGCACCGGAGTTTTTTGACGGCTGTGCACCCACTGCTACTGCATATGTTCCGGAGGATATTTCACTGGATGCATTTGATGCAAACGATGTGCATTTGTTCTATGCGATTTCGAAGCACGATGAGTTATGTGATTTTTACGGGGATGTGGAACCGCGAATTCCCCGTTTGCAGGAGATGAAACATGTATTTTTGTATTTTCCGAAGTGGACACAGAATGGCGACAAAGGAATTGCCTCCATCAACTTTGGGATTGAGATGGGACAGCACTGTCTGGTGAATTCCGTGCATGCCAACCTGATGTTTGATGATGGAACTCCGATGGAAGAACGCCTGCCGGAAGGCGTAATCGGATGGATCAAGCAGGTTTGTCAATAAAATAAAATAAAT
>JAZNXH010000089.1:0-15803 GCA_045593785.1 Lachnospiraceae bacterium | reverse complement strand
AGTCAAAAGCAACCTCGGATTCTGTCAGTCAGCAGGCAGCAGCTTTGGAGGAGATTGCGGCTACGATTGAGAATCTGAGTGCAAACATCAAAGTAATCGAGACGTATGTACAGCAATTGTAATACAGTTACATAAGAGATTAAGGGTCACCAAACGGTGACCCTTTTTGTTTGGGATGGGTGCGGGTGGAATGGAACTCCTTCTCCAAGTATCAGGTCTGCGCCTACACGAATCAAAGGTTGTTCACAACGGAAAATAACGGATTGAAGACCATTATGTGGACAGAGGAAAAAACGGGCTGTTATAGTATACACGGATAAAACGCATAGAGAGGAAAGGGTTATGAAGCGGGTTAATTTGTGGATCATGATTGGCTGTATGGCAGCATTGACTGCATGCGGAAGACAGACGGAAGCAAACGGCGAGCCGGAAGGGAATGTATCGCCGAGTCCCGCTGTAACAGAGGCGGTAGGAGTGCCGGATGGAAAAGAAGAAGTTCCTCTTGTCTTAGTGGACTTTCCTTCAAAGGAAGACATCGTATTTACAGAAGGAAGACATAACCGGAATGATGATTTAGTACGGACTTTTAAGACATATGAGTATCGGTTGGGCGAGACGGTATTTCAGGTGGAGAGCACCTATAGTGAAGACGAAGCCACGGAGACGGTCTGGCAGATCATACAGATGGTGAAGAACACCGAACAAAGGATGGGCATCAAGATGCAGCCGATTGGTCGTATCGTTGTTATTCAACCGGATGCAGGGATAAAGAACAGTCTGTATTCTGCAGATGCAGCGACAGTATATATCCATCCGGAATCTTTGCAGTCAGGAAGTTATGTAGGAGCCCTGTATGAAGCGGCATATCCGCAGATTACAGAAGTATGGATGCGTCAAGGGCTGGGATTTTTGGTGCAACAGTATGCGGATAAGGGGATAAATACCGATACTTTCCGTGAGACAATAGCGGACTTCAACGAGCCGGATATGCTGAGTCTCTTCGGAGCGTATTACTACGATTTTGTAAACGATAGAGAGACGATACAGAAAGCACAGCAGGCAGCAGCCTCAGTTCTGTTATATGCGGAGGAAAAGTACGGTCGTGACGGGATGCTGTCGTGGCTTTGTGGCAATAGCGAACATACCAACCTTGCAATCTATAACGACTGGATCGCACAGGACTGGTTGGAAGCAATAGCATCACAGACCAAGCTTCCTCTTTGGGAGGGAATTGGGTATGGGTTTTCTGATGAATACGACATTATTCTCTATATGGGGAACTATGATTACCGGATTATATGGACACCGGAAGAAGCAGTGGACTTGCATTCAACAAGCGGAGCAGCACAATATGTTGCAAACGCATCAGTAGTGGTAGAAAACGTTCGAGATTATCTGGAAGCAGAAATTGCAAAAAGCGGGAATACAATCGACAAGTCTTATTTTCATATAGTTATAGACGAAAGTGATAAAGAGCATAATGAAGGTTCTGGTGTGACCTTTCCAATAGAGCGAGAAGTACATTTACGAAAACGTCCCAGTTTTCCGCTTGCGCATGAGCTGACCCATCTCTTTACCGGGTGCATAGGACAGCAATGGAATGCAGAGGGTTTTGCTGAATATGTTTTGAGTGAAGTGTTTCCGGATTCATTTATACAGGATGGCTATAAGGGATATCCGTTATGTGATATGAGATATGTAATAATGAACGAGAACATGAAATACTTTGATAAAAGAGAAAAGAACGCTTATGCGAATGAGTATTTTACAAAACACGGCTTTGTGCATAACGATGTAAGTACGTTTGACCCTATTGTATATCGGGAAGGATATGCATACGGTATGATAATGGAGAGTGACGGTGATTTGTCAAAGGTAATAAAAGAGATAGGTGGTTTTGATACTACTTACGCTGCCTATCTTTGTTTCACGGATTACCTGATCGAGAAAACTTCCGTAGCGGACTTCCTAAAGGTTTTATATGATGAAACTCTATTCGAAGAAGTGTTTGGAGCAAACTTTGAAACTCTCCGTGCTGAGTGGGCAGAAGAACTGTTGAGTAAATACTAGAACCTGGATATTCTTAAAGCTGCATACCTTACTTGTAATACGAAGAAGCTACCAATGTGAAAATGTTAGTTGTAGAATGTCACTTGCGCAGACCTGCCGGAGTCTTTCCGTTCCACCTGCGCACTAGTCACAAACTATAACCTGCAACAAACAAGGGCTACTGCAGTCAACCTGCCGTAGCCCTTGTTGTATCTTTACTTCTCTTTTCTTGTATAATCCGGCAACAGCTTCGGAGAAACTGCCTCCTCCGTTACGCCTGCAGCCTTACGCTCGCTTTCGAATGCATTCACATGATCCAGAGTCAATGCGCCAATCTGCACGCTCTTTGCCTTCGCAGATGCGTTCTTGCCCGCATTGCGACCAAATACGATGATGTCCAAGAGACTATTGCCCATCAGACGGTTACGTCCGTGGATACCGCCTACCACTTCACCGGCAGCATAGAGGTTCTCTACGTCTGTCATGGTATCGGCGCTGATCTTCAAACCACCGTTCTGATAGTGAAGAGTCGGGTAAACAAGAATCGGCTCCTTGCGGATATCAACGCCGTGCTTTCCGAACATACGGAGCATCGCCGGGATACGCTTCTCGATGGTGCCTGCACCGTGCTTTAACTCGATCATCGGAGTGTCAAGCCATACAGCTGCACCCTCCGGAGTAGCAACACCGTTGCCACGGTCCGTACACTCACGGATGATGGAAGCGGCGGATACGTCACGGGTCTCAAGCGGGTTCATGAAAACTTCGCCGTTTGCGTTAACAAGCATAGCGCCTACGGAACGAACCTTCTCGGTTACGAGTGCACCGTAAATCTGAGCCGGGAATGCAGCGCCGGTCGGATGATACTGTAAGGTATCTGCGTAGATCAGTCTTGCACCAGCACGGTAAGCAAGAATCAGACCGTCAGCGGTAGCACCGTAGTGGTTCGAGGTCGGGAAGCCCTGATAGTGAAGACGTCCTGCACCACCGGTAGCAAGGATAACTGTCTTAGCACGGGCAACCAGAAGTTCTTTGGTCTCCATATTCTGAAGAACGGCACCGGCACAACGGCCGTTTTCGTCCTTAATTAGCTCGATCGCTGCGGTGAAGTCGATTACCTGAATGTCACGGTTCAAAACTTCATCACGAAGCGTTCTCATGATTTCTGCACCGGAGTAGTCCTTTGCAGCATGCATACGCTTACGGGAAGTACCGCCGCCGTGGGTGGTAATCATGGTGCCGTCTTCCGCCTTGTCGAACTCTACGCCGAGTTCGGAAAGCCAGCGGATGGCGTCCGGAGCTTCGTTTACGAGCTTATAAAGAAGGTCCTTCTGAGCAGCGAAATGTCCGCCGCCGAATGCATCCAGGAAATGCTGTGCCGGGGAGTCGTTCTCCTTATCAGCCGCCTGAATACCGCCTTCTGCCATCATGGTGTTAGCATCACCCATACGAAGCTTGGTAACTACGGTAACCTTTGCACCGTTGTTGTGCGCTTCGATTGCTGCTGCACAACCGGCACCGCCGCCACCGATGATAAGAACATCGGTATCGTAGTCCGGTTCAGCAAGGGTAAGGGTATCGATAGGAGAGTTCTTAGCGGAGCATCCGCAATCGGATGTGAGTAGGCGGGAAGAACTCTCCAGTAAGTCTGCCAGTTCCAACGGAACCTTTTCACCCTTGTTCGGACCAAAGCGCAGGTCACGGAACTGCTCTTCCTTGTAGTCCGGGTGATAGGTCTTCAATAATTCTTCTTTTTCTTCAGCCGTCATACGACGGGGAGTAAGCGTAATGTTTTTTTCGCGGGCAAGCTCAACCTTCTTGATTGATTCCTGCATTTTCGGATCAAGATACATATCGGATTACCATACCTTTCGTGATTATTTTTCGATTTCTCTGGTATTGTAAAGCTCTTTGATTTCGTCCAAAGGCTTATTCATCAATTCTTCAATCAGCTCTTTGTACTTGCCTTCTTCAATCTCTCTTACACGCTCGTCAAGGTGGTCACAGTGCGGAGCGAGGTATTTGCCGTTCAGACGGCGTGCAAGCATTGCAACCTGCGGATGGGAAATCTCAGCAGGACAGCGGGAGGAGCAGACACCACACATTACGCAGTCGAAGGATTCTTCTGCGCACTTGTCGTATTCGCCGCGCTGTGCGTATGCAATGTACTGCATTACGTTCAGGCCCTGTGTACATGCGTTGGTACATGCGTTACAGCCGACACATGCATAAATCTCCGGGTAGAGCTGCATCATAATCTGCTGGCTCGGGTTGATTTTTTCCATGTCGTATACTGCCTTTACCAACGGGAAGAACGGGAGAGTAGCAACATACATGTTGTTCTCAACCTTCGTGGAGCATGCAAGACAGGTCTTCAGCTCACGCTCACCGGCAATACGGTAAATTGTTGCGCAGGCACCACAGAAACCGTTACGGCAGCCACAGCCGCGTACCAGCTGGTAACCTGCATATTCCATAGCCTCCATGATGGTGAGGCTTTCGGGTACTTCGTATTTTTTTCCGAACAGATAAACACTTACCATTGATTTCACATCCTTTATATTTTAGTTTAATTATTCATATTCTTCCGGAAGCTCATCCAGCTCGTCGAAACGGAATACCGGACCGTCCTTGCAGACATATTTGCTTCCGATGTTGCAGCGGCCGCATTTTCCGAGACCGCACTTCATCTTGAGCTCCATGGTGGTATAAACCTGAGTACGTTCAAAACCTAATTCCTGCAGACCTGCAAGCGTAAACTTAATCATAATCGGCGGTCCGCAGATGATTGCGGTCTTGTTAGTGTCAAAGCCGAGTTCTTTTACGAAGTTCGGAACGAAACCGACATGTCCGTCCCAGCCTTCCTGTTCACGGTCGATGGTGAGGTGAACGTTAAGACCGTCTTCTTTGCACCATTCGTTGATGATTTCCTGATAATCAACGAGATCGTCTTTGGAACGGGAGCCGTATACGATATCAATCTTGCCGTAACGGTCACGGTAGTGACGGCAGTAGTTGATTACGGAACGTAAGGGGGCAAGACCGATGCCGCCGGCGATGAATAAGAGGTCTTTTCCGGCGAATGCAGTGTCTACCGGGAAGCCGTTGCCGTACGGTCCGCGGATAGTAACTTGCTGGCCAACTTCGATGCTGTGAAGGAAGTCTGTTACGCAACCGCATTTTTTAATGGAGAACTCCATGAACTCCTCGTTCGTCGGAGAGGACGTGATGGAGAAAAGTGCTTCGCCTACGCCGGGGATAGAAAGCATTGCGCACTGTCCCGGGATATGGAGAAACGGTTTTTTGCCGTCTAAAGTGACAACGCGGAAGGTCTTAACATCCGGGGTGTCGATACGGATATCTGTAATAGTGGCGATACTTGGAATTAAGGGATCCTGCATCATTGGGATAGCCTTCCTTTCTGTTATTTATCCTGTAAGGTCTTCATGACCTTAGCTATGTTCATTGAAATAGGACATTTCTGGAGACACCGTCCGCAGCCTACGCAACTGTATGCACCGTCGTTGTTGGTCGGGAAGTATACAAGCTTATGCATAAAGCGCTGGCGGAATCGTTCGAGTTGTGTCGGGCGCGGCTGGCCGGCGCTCATCTTCGTGAAGTCAGAGTACATGCAGCTGTCCCAACAGCGGTAACGTTTTACTTCGGAACCGGTGTTGAAGTCCTGAATGTCGTAGCATTGACAGGTCGGGCAAACGAAAGTACAGGTGCCGCAACCAAGACAGCTTTCCGAAAGGGATGCCCATTTGTCGCTGCCCCAGAGCTCTAAGGTGTGCTCTTCGTCGAAGCCTTCGGTTGTCAAGGTCTTTAACGGGAGACGGTCAAGGATTGCGTGGATTTTTTCTTTCTCTGCTTCCACGGCATCCTTGGCAGCATCCTCGAGAACCGTCAGGCTGTCTGTGAAACGTTGTCCTTTCTCGGTGTTTGCCTGCCAGTAGAGGATATCACCTGCAATCCAGCAACTGATGTCACCGGCGGGATTCGCCGCGTCGATGCCGAAGGTACCGCAGAAACAGGTTTCTGCCGGACGACTACAGGCAAGCGTAATCACAAGGCCATGTTCTCTACGGGTCTGATAATAGGTGTCGACAGGATTCGAAAGGAATACTTTGTCGAGAATCTCAAAGCTTTTGGCATCACAGGCGCGTACACCGAACAGTACGAAATCTTCGGTGGTATCGCGGTTCTCTACGAGCTCAATCTGCTTTCCGGTAACGCGGAAACCCATGAGGTTTTCCACCTGAGGGAAGAACAGATCTTTCGGAGAACGGACGGTATTCAGCGTGTTCTGCAGAGTGTGCAGAAGGTCAACGTCCTGTGTGTCGCCTTTCCACTGGGAAAAGTAGGTCTGGCCGGTGGTGTCTGCGGTCGGAAGATATACCCGGCGCTCCTTACCACAAGCGGTCAGTAAATCATTTATTTTGTTCAATGATATCTGTTTCATGCCGATTCATCCAATCCTTGTTTATTAACGCTCGTAAATAATAGTTGCTTCTACGTCATCTAAGGTGAAATCCGTCAATGCCGGCTTGGTATCCGGGTCAGCACCTGCCTGATATTCGCCGTACAGTTCGTTGATGTCCTTGATGAACTTACGGTTCAACAGATGAAGCGGAATTCTCTGCGGGCAGACACGAGAACATTCACCGCAGTCAGTACAACGGGATGCCACGTGGAATGCACGGATAATGTGGAACATGTTTTCTTCGAAGGAGTCTGCTGCTGCGGTATTCTTGATGCCGGAATCTGCATTGTCGAATACACATTTCTCACAGCTGCAAGCCGGACATACGTTGCGGCATGCGTTGCAGCGGATACAGCGGGAGAGCTCATTACGCCAGAACTCATAACGTTCTTCCGGCGTCATCGCCTCGAGCTTGGCAACTTCATCGAAACGTGCGGAGTCACATACATCACCCTGCTCGCCGATGAGCTCATCGAAGTCAACTACCTTTTTGCTCTTACATACGGTACAGCGCTCTAAGAGTGCGTCTTTCTTTGCAATGCTGTGGTCTCCATAGAGGGTGTTAACCTTAAGCTGTTCGCCGTCTTCGGATACGCTAAGTACGCCATCACAGCCTGCATCTTTAATCTTTTCGATGTCGCACATGCCATCACAGGAAATACCTACGGCATATACTTTGTCGCGTAAGATGCGGTGCTCTTTCTGCAACTGCATGAAGGAGTAGGAATCGCAAGGCTTGATAAATGCTGCAATCTTTCCTTCTTTGCGGGATTCTTTAATCAAATACTTGGAGAGGTTCGCACCACTGAATACGTTATATACGAAATCTTTTTCAATCTCTTCCGGAGTCTCAAACACTGCCGGAAGTACATCGTAGAAGAATTCGCCGCGTTTCCAGCCCAGAACTCTGTTTACGGTTCCGTCCTTGAGAAGAGCAATGGCTTTATCTTTGATCAATCTTTCCTGCATCTTAAGTCCTCCAGTCTCCGGTTCGGTCCGAGCTCGGTAATGGTTTTGGTGAACTCGTTCATGGTTGCTGCAAACTTAGCACCTTCTGCAGCGGATACCCATTCCACACGGGTACGCTCCTTCTCGATGCCGAGGAAATCAAGCATGGAGAAGAGCAGAGTCATACGACGTCTTGCAAAGTAGTTACCGGTAGAGTAGTGACAGTCTCCCGGGTGGCATCCGCAGAGGATGACACCGTCTGCTCCGCGCTGGAATGCCCGAAGAATGAAGATCGGGTTCAGACGGCAGGAACAGGGGATACGGATAATCTTTACGTTGGCGGGATACTGGAGACGGTTGGTACCGGACAGGTCTGCGCCGGCGTAAGAACACCAGTTGCAGCAGAATGCTACAATATTCGGTTTGAATTCTGTATTTACCTGCATATTGCATCCACCTCCGCGATAATCTGTTTATTGGAGAATCCCTTGAGGTCCATCGCACCGGAAGGACATGCTACCGTACATGCACCACAGCCCTGACATACTGCCGGGTTAACCTGTGCAACACGACGAACAATCACGCTTCTGTCATGAGAACGGAATTCTTTATCGATATAAGTAATCGCACCATAAGGACAAACTTTTTCACAGCTGCTGCAGCCGTTACACATCAATTCGTTCGGTTCAGCGGTACAAGGATTATTCAGGAGCTTGTCTTTGTTCAGCAGACCGATTGCCTTTGCTGCTGCGGCACTTGCCTGTGCTACGGTCTCGGGGATATCCTTCGGACCCTGGCATGCGCCCGCAAGGAAAATACCTGCGGTCGGGCTCTCTACCGGACGGAGCTTCGGATGTGCTTCAGTGAAGAAGTCGTTGGTATCCATGGATGCTGTCAACTTGGTAGCCAGAGGACGTGCAGATTCACCCGGCCCGATGGCGGTTGCAAGAACCACCATGCCAGCGTCAATATGTAACTGCTGACCGCCAAGAAGGTCGGAAGCCTGCACCTTCAGGATACCGTTTTCCGGAACGACCTTACCTACCATACCCTTGATGTAGTGAACATCGTATTCTTCTACGGCACGGCGGTAGAACTCGTCAAAGTTCTTGCCCGGGGTACGTACGTCAATATAGAAGACATAAACGTCGGTATCAGGGTATTTTTCACGGCAGAGCATTGCATGTTTTGCCGTGTACATACAACAGATCTTGAAGCAATAGGACTTGCCCTTCTGTTCGTTATCGCAACGGGAACCGACACACTGTACGAACACGATGGTGTGCGGGTGCTTGCCGTCAGAAGGACGGAGCAGTGTACCGCCGGAAGGACCGGCTGCATTCATCAGACGTTCGAACTCAAGAGAGGTAACAACGTCCGGACTCTGTGCGTATGCATATTCTTCAAATTTATCCAGCTTAATCGGGTTGAAACCGGTTGCAACTACGATTGCACCGTATTCTCTCTCAATCAGTTCATCCTGCTGTTTGTAGTCGATTGCGCCGATGGAACATACCTTGGAGCAAACACCGCATTTGCCGGTCTTTAACATCGTACAGTAGTCCGGGTCGATAACAGCAACCTTCGGAACTGCCTGCGCGAACGGAATATAGATGGCTCTGCGGTTGTTCAGACCGAGGTTGAATTCGTTCGGAACATTTTTCTGCGGACATTTTTCGGTACAGAGACCACATCCGGTACAGATGTCTTCTTTTACGTAACGCGCTTTCTTGCGGATGGTAACCTTGAAGTTACCTACGAAGCCACCGACTGCTTCTACTTCGGAGTAAGAATGAATGGTAATCTTTTCATTCTGCGCGGCATCCACCATCTTCGGTGTAAGGATACAAGCTGCACAGTCAAGGGTCGGGAATGTCTTATCAATCTGAGCCATCTTACCACCGATGGTCGGATTCTTCTCAACGATATCTACTTCATAGCCGGCATCTGCAATATCAAGTGCAGTCTGGATACCGGCAATACCGCCACCGATTACAAGCGCACGCTTGGTTACCGGAGTCTCACCTGCTTTTAACGGGGCATTCAGATGAACCTTGGCAATCGCTGCACGGCCGAGAATAACAGCTTTTTCTGTTGCGGTTTCTACGTCTTTGTGAATCCAGGAACATTGCTCACGAATGTTAGCAATCTCTACCATGTACGGGTTGAGACCGGCTTTTTCACAGGCTCTTCTAAAGGTAGCTTCGTGCATACGAGGGGAACAGGAACAAACAACAACTGCTGTCAGATTATGCTCTTTGATTGCATTCTGAATCAGTTCCTGTCCGGTCTGGGAACACATATACTGATAGTCGGTGGAGACGATAACACCCGGCTCTAATGCCAGTGTTTTTGCAACCTTCTCCACATCTACCGTTGCGGCAATGTTGGTACCGCAGTGGCATACAAATACACCGATTCTTTGCATTTTCGTTCTCCTACTTTCTATACTTGCGGAATGCCGCCATCAAAGCCTGCTGCGGCAGTTCGTTGTCAATCAGTTCCGGAACTTCTTCCGGTTTTAAGGCGGTAACGCCCTGTTGACGCAACAGGGTAACGCGCACTGCTTCAATAAGCTTGGCGGGCTCTACACTACGCGGGCAGCGCTCTACACAGGCAAAGCAGCTGAGGCAGTGGTAAATGCCTTTGGATGCGAGCAGTTCTTCTACACGACCGTTTGTGATCATGTCCACGAACTGATGCGGATGGAATTCCATCTCTTCGTATGCGGGGCAGGAAGCAGTACATTTGCCGCATTTCATGCATTTACGCGGGTTGATATCGGTAATGCGAATGATATTTTCGGTAATTGCTTGTGGTGTCATATCAGTCTCCGTTCTTCAGGGAAAGAGCCTCTGCCAACAGTTCGGTGAAGTAATATACCGGTAACGGGTTGGAAGCGTTCTCCTTGAGATTGTACATGCAGAGCGGACATGCGGTAATCAGCGCCTCGCAACCGAGTGCACGGGCATTTTCCACAATGGCGTCTGCCTTCTTGCTTGCAAATGCTTTATCTTTTACGGTTACATAACCGCCGCAACATTCGTTGCGCATCGCGTAAACAATCGGTTCTGCACCGAGTGCACGGATGAAGTCTTCGATGATGCTCGGGTTCTCCGGGTCGTCAAATGCGAGTTCTGCACTCGGACGAAGGAGCATGCATCCGTAGTAAGCACCGATTTTTCTGCCGGTCAGCGGATTGGTAACCCTTTTGGCGATTTCATCAAAGCCGATTTCATCACGGAGTACTTCGAGATAGTGAAGCACCTGTGTCTCGCCGTTGTACGGGTCATCGAGTTTCAGATAGTTGTTAATCTTGGTGCTGATTTCAGCATCGTTTTGAATCTGATGATTGACACGTTTGATTACATGATGGCAAGCGGAGCAGAGTGTTACCAGTGCCTGTTCCTTTTCTTTGGCGGAAGCCAGTGCACGAACGGACGGAAGCTTCGGTGCGATATCGTTCTTTACCTGGGGATATACAGCACCGCAGCACTGCCAGTCCGGCAGCTCCTGTAATTCAAATCCGAGAGCTTCTGCAGCTGCAAGACCGTAGGTCTCGAGATCCTTGCCTTTCGTTTTCAACGTGCATCCGGGAAAATAACTGTATGTCATAGTGCTCGTCTTCTTTCCTTATATTGTGTGGAAGTTATGCCTTCGGATAAATCATTGCTTCCGGCTTGAATACTTCGTCAAATTTCTCTGCAGTGAGGAAACCGAGAGAAACGCATGCTTCTTTGAGAGAAATGTTTTCTTTGTATGCTAACTTTGCAGTCTTTGCAGCGTTCTCATAGCCGATGTAGGGATTCAGCGCGGTAACCAGCATCAGGGAGTTGTAAAGGTTGTGGTGCATCTTCTCCTTGTTGGCGGTGATGCCGATTGCACAGTTGTTATTGAAGGAAACGATGGACTCTGCAAGTAATCTTGCGGACTGCAGGAAGTTGTAGATGCATACCGGCATGAACACGTTGAGTTCAAAGTTACCCTGAGATGCTGCCATACCTACTGCTACATCGTTACCCATAACCTGTACGGCTACCATAGTAACTGCTTCACACTGGGTCGGATTTACCTTACCCGGCATGATGGAAGAACCCGGTTCGTTCTCCGGAATGAAGATTTCGCCA
Organism: Lachnospiraceae bacterium; assembly: GCA_045593785.1. Taxonomy (GTDB): domain Bacteria; phylum Bacillota; class Clostridia; order Lachnospirales; family Lachnospiraceae; genus SZUA-448. The sequence continues at coordinate 4,196 of JAZNXH010000089.1, read as the reverse complement.
AGACCGTCTCTTGGACCGGAAGCCAGCCAGCGAACATCGTTTGCAATCTTCATCATGTCAGCAGCAAGTGCCTTTAATGCACCGTGTGCAAATACGAGTTCGTCCTTAGAAGTGAGTGCGTGGAACTTATTCTCTGCGGTAATGAATGCTTTGCCAGTGAACTCAGCGAGGGTTGCAGCAATCAGCTTATCGAAGCCGATCGGAGCATTAAGACCGGTACCGACTGCGGTGCCGCCGAGCGCTAACTCTTTGAGCGGACCGACTGCGAGTTGCAACAGCTGCTTGTCTCTCTCAAGACTGCTTCTCCAACCGGAAATCTCCTGGGAGAAGGAAATCGGGGTTGCGTCCTGCAGGTGGGTACGTCCGGACTTAACAATTCCTTCGTTCTCTGCTTCGAGACGACGGAAGGTGTCAACCAGAAGGTCTACTGCCGGGATTACTTTATCTTCGATTGCGATAACGGCTGCGATATGCATTGCAGTCGGGAAAGTATCGTTAGAAGACTGGGACATATTGATGTCATCGTTCGGGTGAACGAGCTTCTCGCCGAGAATCTCATTCGCACGGTTTGCGATAACTTCGTTTGCGTTCATGTTGGACTGGGTACCGGAACCGGTCTGCCATACAACGAGCGGGAAGTGCTCGTTCAGTGCACCGCTGATTACTTCGTCACATGCGGAAGAGATAGCAGCTAACTTCTGTGCGGTCATCTTCTCAGGTTTTAACTGATGGTTGGTGTAGGCAGCGGCTTTTTTCAAAAGACCGAATGCGCGGGTAATCTCTCTTGGCATGGTCTCAAGACCTACACCGATCGGGAAGTTGCCTTTGCTTCGCTCGGTCTGTGCTCCCCAGTATCTGTCTGCGGGAACTTTAACTTCGCCCATTGAGTCGTGTTCGATACGGAATTCCATGGTTTTTCTCCAATCTGAAATGTTATGTTATATAATAATGAAGCTTTTTGTCAAAACTGTTACGGTGTTCATTAAATGGTAAGGTTGCTGATAACATCCTTTAACGCAGCGGCACTCTTGTGTAACTGGCTTACTTCGAGTTCGTTGAGCGGAAGAAGAATCTTGCCGGCAACACCGTTCTGACCGACTACGGTAAGTACACTCAAAGCTACATCTTCAAGGCCGTATTCGCCATGCATCATGGTAGAAACGGTCATTGTAGTATCAATACCGGTAAGAATGCTCTTAACGATGTGACATACGGATACGGATACAGCATAGAAGGTAGCACCTTTGCGAGCAATAACACGACCGCCGGATTTACGTACATAATTTTCAACTTCTGCATGGTCAAGTTCCGGATAGAGTGCATCGATACCGGATACAGCGCTCTGGAAGGACTCAATCGGAACGTTGGAGATGTTTGCTAAGGACCATGGGATGAAAGAAGAATCACCGTGCTCACCCATTACGTAAGCATGAATGTTCTGCTGGTTGATCTTGTAGTACTCAGCAAGTCTTGCACGAAGACGTGCAGTATCAAGAATGGTGCCGGAACCGATGATGTGCTCCTGCGGCAGTCCGGAAATCTTATGGAAAGTATATGTAAGAATGTCAACCGGATTACTTACAAGAATGTAAATTGCATCCGGAGCATAGCGAACGATGTTCGGAATGATGGTCTTTGTGATGTCGACGTTGATCTGTGCAAGCTCAAGACGGGTCTGACCGGGCTTTCTTGCAACGCCGGATGTGAGAATAACGATGTTAGAACCTGCAGCGTCGCGGTAGGATCCTGCATATACCTTGCAGGGGCTGCAGAAAGGAGAGCCCTGACGGATATCAAGTGCTTCACCGAGTGCTTTGTCACTGTTGATGTCGATCATAACTACTTCGGAAGCAAGGCCCATAACAGACAGGGTGTATGCAATGGTAGAACCTACGCTGCCGGCACCAATAATGGTAATTTTGTTCATAAGGAAACCCTCCTCAGTAATACGTTATTTTTGTCCCTGTTAAATATATCACAATCTTTTTTATATGGCTAGTGGTTTTCTTTACAAAACTGCACAATAATTTGATAAAAATTTGTCAATGTTGACGAAAGCGGCGAAAAGACGGGTGTTTTTGGCGATTTCTGACGAGAAAATAACAGGTTCTTGACATTTTTACAAATCGGTATTATGATAACTTCATTATTATATAGGGAAAGGCGATGAAGGAGACAGTACTCCTGCAGGGAAAGGCAAAGCGAGCCGGAGGTGGTGTGAGTCCGGTACGAGTAACTGCAAGAAGAAAATCACTCCTAAGCTGTAGGCTGAACTAAAGTAAGCCGGGCCGGGGACGACCGTTATATCGTAAAGGCATAAATGGTGTACGCAAAAAGCGTTGTGACCGGAGTGCCCGAAAGAGGTGGTTAAGATAGTACGGCTGTCATCCTGTTTCGGATGACGGCCTTTTATATTTTTGCTTTCCTTATATTATTCAAATTAGAGAAAGGGAGAGAATCAGAATTATGTACGAGAAAGTTTCAACTGACATGAATTTCATCGAACGCGAGAAAGCAGTCGAGAAGTTCTGGAAAGACAATCAGATTTTCGAGAAGAGTATGGAAGCACGCGAAGGCTGCCCGACCTACACCTTCTACGATGGCCCGCCGACAGCAAACGGCAAGCCGCACATCGGTCATGTATTGACCCGTGTTATCAAGGATATGATTCCGCGTTACCGCACCATGAAGGGTTACAAGGTTCCGCGTAAGGCAGGTTGGGATACCCACGGCCTTCCGGTAGAGCTCGAAGTAGAGAAGCTCTTAGGTCTGAACGGTAAGGAACAGATTGAAGAATACGGTATGGAGCCGTTCATCCGTAAGTGTAAGGAATCTGTATGGAAATACAAGGGCATGTGGGAGGATTTCTCCGGTACCGTTGGTTTCTGGGCAGATATGGACAATCCGTATGTAACCTATGATGATAACTTTATTGAGTCCGAGTGGTGGGCTCTGAAGGAGATCTGGAACAAGAACCTGTTGTACAAGGGCTTCAAGATTGTTCCGTACTGCCCGCGTTGTGGTACCCCGCTGTCTACTGCAGAGGTGTCTCAGGGTTATAAGACCGTAAAGGAGCGCTCCGCAATCGCTTCTTTCAAGGTAAGCGGTGAGGATGCATATTTCCTCGTATGGACCACGACTCCGTGGACCCTGCCGTCCAACGTGGCACTTTGTGTGAATCCGGATGAGACCTACTGTAAGGTAAAGGCTGCTGACGGAAGAACCTATTACATGGCACAGGCACTTCTGGACAGTGTACTTGGTAAGCTCGCTGATAAGGAAAACGGCGTAGCTGCTTACGAAATCTTAGAATCCTATCAGGGTAAGGAACTCGAGTACAAGGAATACGAACCGCTCTTTGCATGTGCTGCAGAGTGCGCGAAGAAGCAGGATAAGAAGGCACATTATGTAACCTGTGACGGATATGTTACCATGTCCGACGGTACCGGTATCGTACACATCGCACCGGCATTCGGTGAAGATGACGCGCAGGTTGGACGCAAATACGACCTTCCGTTTGTACAGTTTGTAAACGGCAAGGGTGAGATGACCGAAGAGACTGCATATGCAGGAATGTTTGTAAAGGATGCCGATCCGGTTGTTTTGAAAGACCTGGATGCAGAGGGCAAGTTGTTTGCAGCTCCGAAGTTCGAGCATGAGTATCCGCACTGCTGGAGATGTGACACGCCGCTCATCTACTACGCACGCGAGTCCTGGTACATCCGTGAGACCGCGGTAAGAGATGACCTCATCCGCAACAATAATACCGTTAACTGGATTCCGGAATCCATCGGTAAGGGACGTTTTGGTAACTGGCTCGAGAATATCCAAGACTGGGCTATCTCCCGTAACCGTTATTGGGGAACTCCGCTCAACATCTGGGAGTGTGAATGCGGACATCTGGAGTGCATCGGAAGCCGAGCAGAGCTCGCAGAGCGCAGCGGCAATCCGGAGAATGCCAAGGTAGAACTCCACAGACCGTACATCGATGAAGTGACCTTCACCTGTCCGGATTGTGGTAAGACCATGCACCGTGTACCGGAAGTTATCGACTGTTGGTTCGACTCGGGTGCAATGCCGTTCGCACAGCATCATTATCCGTTTGAGAACAAGGAACTGTTCGAGCAGCAGTTCCCGGCACAGTTCATCTCCGAAGCAGTTGACCAGACCAGAGGCTGGTTCCATTCGCTGATGGC
>JAZNXH010000088.1:0-6108 GCA_045593785.1 Lachnospiraceae bacterium | reverse complement strand
AACTGTTTCCAAGCAATTTCCCAAACCTGCGCGGCATATTTTTCTGCCAGTTTTTCCTGCGCCGGAATGTCCCCGAACGAATCCTCATACCGTTGCATAAAACATCTGGTATACACAAGACCACCCGTCGTCATCCCCATCAATTCTCCCTCGATTACCCGCTCGACGGTCTGCTCAATATAGGCACTCGGCATCCCCATCGAGTCCGCAATTCCCCGCACCGACACCGGATTCTCATAGGCAAGAATCAGGATATTGGATTCCAAATCGGAGCGGATTAAGGAAAGCGGTTCCTCGTTCAGACCAACATTTCCAATGATGCTGAGCGCTACCGACTTTGGCTCATAACTGATCTGTGCATACTTTTCTGTGTTCGCAAGTCCGTCTTTGATCTGGCTGCGTCCGGTTGAAAGCCGGGACAATACCGTACCACGAGGAATCTTCAAATCCATGGCAATCTGATCCACCGTTTGCCCGTGCACATAATGTCTTACAATTACCTCACGGTAAATGCTGATCAGCCGTCCGATTTCCCGACGGACGAAAGCGTATTCCTCCGATTGCAATTCTTCTTTTTCCCTATCCTCAATCACATCGTGGGTTTCCTGCATGGTCTCATCACAGTATTCCACAACCGTTTTTTTATACTTTTCCCGCAGCCAGCCGTTATATTTGTTTTTCAACACAGCCACAAGAAATCCCTTGGGGTGCTCGATCGGCTCACCTTTATGTAGCTTTACGACCAGTGCCATCAGCGTGTCCTGTACCAACATATCCAGATCCGTGCAATCGCTGCACAAATGCTCTGCCTGCTCGTATAAATACGCCAAATACTCCTCGCACTGCCGTTCAAACTCCTTGTCGAATTCCACCATGTACCTTTCCCCTTTCTGCTACTTAAGTGCTTTCTCCTTATTAGTTGCAGAAAATCTGTTTTGATTCGCTGTTCTCTTAATTTTCGGTGCGATTTTTTCTTGGTTTCTATCCGAATTACAAAATCCCATTCTTCGACCACTGCAAAATCGTCTCATATCCAAGCTTTGCATACCATTTTGCTATATGCGTATAGTGAATATAGCTGTAGTCGTATCCTTCGTCTTTCAGAATCTGAGTGGCTTTCTTCACCATAATCAGACCGATTCCTCTATCACGATACTCCGGTAGCGTTCCGACACAGCCCGGTCCGCCGATTTTGCACGTTTGTCCACCGATGTTATGTGTACCCATATTTTCAACAATACAAAAGCTTACCACTTTCCCGTCGAGATAGGCGCAAAACACTCTGTCACCCTCTTTAAAATACGGTACCCAGTCCGCATCGACTTGTTCTACAACTTTTAATAACTTTTTGCGATCTCCTTCATAATAACCAAAAGTAATCGATGCATCGAATTCTTTTTCATACCGGTTGGGCTCAAATTCATTCAGGCGAAGAATCATTTCGTCAAACGTCCAACTATCCTCAGCGATGTTCCGAATATATTCCCGCTCAAAAAATCCCGGATGCATACTGTGAAACAGTGCTATTGTTTCTTGTTTTTTCATCATAAGCTCTCCCGAATCGTTATCTGTCCTTATACTCCCATCCATTGTCTCCATGATAGATCATCAACTTTGTCTGCCCACCGTCAATACAAATATTCTCTCCGGTAATAAATCCTGCTTTATCGGATGCCAGAAACAGAATCATATTAGCAATATCCAACGGATTCCCGACACGTCCTGCCGGTTGCTGTGTTGCATCCGGTCCTTCGTAAACCGTATACTCTGTATCAATCCATCCCGGAGAAATTGAATTTACACGAACCCTTCCGGACAAGCTGACCGCCAATGCATGGGTCAGCGCTGCGATTCCTCCCTTGGCAGCGGTATAGCTCTCCGTCTGCGCCTGACTCATACGGTCACGCGAGGAGGAAATATTGATGATGCTTGCCCCCTGCGAGAAATAAGGAGCAAACAACTTACTCAGATAAAACGGAGCCGTAACCCCCACCGTCAATGCATTCTGAAATTGTTCCCATGTACAATCATCTATGCCGCACATCTGCGGTGGGGCATTGTTAACAAGAACATCAACCCGACCGTACTTTTCAATTACTGTCCGGGCAAACTCTTCCAAGACTGTCTTATTGCTGATATCACCGACATAGTGATTGCCTTCCGTGCAATCAATCACAGCAACGTTCGCACCCTGTTTTTTGAATTCTTCTGCCGTACACAGCCCGATGCCGTGGGCACCGCCGGTAATGACTACAACTTTATTTTCAAAATCCATTTTTCTACTCCTCCATCAACTCATATACCTTTTCCAATGCCTCGCTGCTTTCCACCTCATAATCCGGTCGTATGGGTTGACCGCTCTTACTCCGGTCGATACGATACCACCGTTTATGAGACACACACAACATCAGCTTAGAATTGGGCATCTGAAAACTCAAAATATCCCCGTAACTGTCAGGCAGATTTCCGGAAGGTTCCCCTACAATAATACCCAAATCATTGTCAGCTATCAGCATGGCAAAATCCATAGCCGCACTATACGTCTTAATATTTGTCAGCACATAAATCTGTCCGTCAAATACTTGCGGCTTCTTCTTATTGTTGTAAACAATATTCTCATTCTTATGTAAATACCACCCGAGACGTATTCCGCTATCCCAAGAATCATATTCTTCTACATTCAAATAGGTAATAAATTCATTTGCTACCGATGAATTACCGCCACCATTGTAACGCAAATCCACTACCACATTTTCGATATTTCCGGCAAAAACCTCTGCAAAAAAATCATCCAATACCTCCCGGTACTCTTCATTATTCACACATGTGGTCAAGGTGAAAATACCTACACTATTTTCTTTATCTATCTCATAGCTTACCCAAGGTTCTTCGTCTTCACTGTACTCATAACCATTTACCTCTTCAATCGGTACAAAATCATAATGATACTCCGTCATTTCTCCATCTTCTTCAAAAGACATGGTAATTCCATCAGTCGTATCCACGCCACACAAGCGCAGTGCATACTCATTGATGATTACCTGTGACCAGAACTGTTCTTCCACGTAAAACTCTAACTCATAGGCAGCCACCTGCTTATACGCATCCAGAATCTCTACGGTAGGTCTTCCATCGATGGCAATCGGTTTTCCCAAGGTGTTTACCTGCGTAAAATCATGAATATACCGTATCTCTTCCCCGCTCCAATAAGGGTAAGTGTGCCCGTCATGCATCTTAGCAGCAATTCTTGATGCCGCCTGATACAATGCAAGTACAGAGATTTCCCCCTGTGTTTCCTTGATTGCTGCACTTTCTGCTTCGTACTGCTTCTCTACAGCCGCCACGTTCTTATTGCTGTCTTCCAACCACGCAGGATGGTGATTTCGAAAACGCTCCATCATGTATTCCAGATCTTCCAGCGTTTCCTCCGTACTAAGAAGAGTATCCAACTCCTTAGAATACTCCCTGTTTTTCACCGTTCCGCGATACGGGTCCATACAAAGCTTATAATACATAAAACCGCCAAGTAACAACACCGCACAGACCACAATTACCACGAATATCAGCTTCTTTTTTCGCACATTACTCATATATTTGTCTCACCTATTGAATGTTTTTGATACAAGCATCACTTATCTTCTCCGACATTATAACCCTATTGCTTCACCGAATCAATTCCGTACTGCGTATTTCTTCCACGAAAAAGGGGCTGTATCTTACAGCCCCAAATTACTCCGGATAACCCGAATAAGTACTCTTTGATTACTGACACGCAATGTAGATATCCATGCTGTCTCCGTCCACTTCAAAACAGGGAATCACACCCTCTTCAACATGTGCCAGTCCGTTGACCCTCATATAATCATTGAGCGTCTGGTAGGCACCGGGAATAATAACAAAAGGATTCTCAAACGGATTTTCAATATGAATTGCTGCATATCTGTGCTTCGGCTGTTCCTTAATCTCATGCCCTTCCGGCGTAAGACCTTCCGGGAGCACCCATGCTGCCGTATAACCGTGCATGTTGTAGACGTTTGCCTGTTCCACGGATACATTCGGGAAATCCCACCCGATTACTCGTGGGTTCTTTATTCCATGCTCTGCAGCATACTTGAACACACGATCCAGAGCATCGCCCTCTGGGTCGGAGCTAACAACCGTATGCGTAATATAACGGAAGCCCTCCACTTCTTCTACCCGAAGGTTCGAGTAGTTATCACTTCGTTTATCCATTTCCTCACGGAACAAATTATCGAGGGAACAGTTAAATATCTTACACAGCTCAATCGCATTCTCTATTTCGGGCTGTGCCACATCCATCTCCCACTTCGAAATGGTCTGACGGCTGACATTTAACTTCTCTGCCAATGCCTCCTGCGTCATATCCTTGCTAAGGCGTCGTAAATACTGAAGATTTTTTCCTAAACTCATACTATTATGTCTCCTTTTTTATTTGCTCCGCGTCGCAAGTCTTATTGTAACAGACCCCTTCGGTAGGCACTACCATTTTGCCGGTGCACTTTTTGTAGATTACGCAACTGTGGGTTGCGGAACATTACAGACAATACAACGAGTATGGTGCATTCTTCGTACTTGCGGAATACTCTGTGTACTCCAATCCCTTCTCGTCTGAAACGGCACTTTGTATCAATTTCTTCGTCAGTTCCGGTACATCATCTCTTTCTAACGCCTCATTGATATCCAACCACACAACTTCGCTGTTCTCATCGTTATCAGAATGTGCTTCGCCGGAAACGTATTCTGCCCGGAACGCAATATACCAGTCACGCGTATTAAAACGAATCCCTATAATGTTACCCGGTTTTACGGTCACTCCCGTTTCTTCCAAATATTCGCGTACCAATGCATCCTGCGGACTCTCGCCAACGTTCACGTATCCGCCCGGAATAATCAGCTTTCCGTTCCCGCCGCCATAGGTATGACGCCCAAGCAATACTTTTCCATCCTTAATCACCACTCCGGTAACACTTTGTCCCCAGTTGGTATTTCCGTTTTCCATCACAAGACCTCCTGAACGCATACTTTCAATCTATTCAAAAACTCAATTCTTCTCTCCATCGCTGTTCTCGTCACAGAACTATTTATCGCTGTTTCAAATCCATGGCACGCCTGTTTTACCTCATGAAGTTCCACAGGTACATCCACTTCCTTTAACCGCTCGGCGAACGCAATGCCCTCGTCTCTCAAGCAGTCATACTCTGCCACCTCGATATAAGATGCCGGAAATCCTTCCAATGACGCAGTTTCCATCGGCGAGACATACTCCATAAATTCCGGTGTCTGTTTTCTCAGATAGTACTCCCACATCTTCGCATTCAAACGCGCATTCCACATGGGCGTATCCGTATACTTCCTCATGGATTCGGTTTCCATGCGCCGGTCCGTTACCGGATAAATCAGCAATTCAGCCTTTGGAAGCGGCAGTCCCCTTCTCTTCGCCATCAATGTGACCGCAATCGCAAGATTCCCTCCGGCACTGTCTCCGCCCATCATGACGCAATCCGGAGCAATTTCAAGTGTCTTTGCCTGTTCCAACACCCATTGATAAGTCGCATAGCAATCTTCCGCTGGAACCGGGAACGGATGCTTCGGTGCCAGACGATAATCCGCATATACAACTTTGCAAGATAGCCGAAGCGCATATTCCTTCGCAATCTGATAATGTGTTCCGGAAGCCCGGAAGATAAATCCGCCGCCATGAAAAAACACCAGACAAGGAAGCGGTTCTTCTCCTGCCTCTCTTGGTTCCATCACATATACCGGAATCATACTCCCTTCATACCCTGCAACCTCGTACCTCTTTACAAGCACCGTTTCGTCCGACTTGCACGGAAACATCTTAGCCATTGCCGCACTCATCACCGGTAACAACGGTTTATATATCGGTGGCTTCATCCTTGCCAGAGAAGCCAGTTCTTCGTGTAAAGGATAACTACTCTTCATTCATGCTCCTCGCTGTAACCTTCAAAACTCTTAGGAGTTATTATACCATAAACAGCTCCGCTTTACATCCGAGAAACTACTCCATATATACTGAGTACTTCTCCATAAATTCCGCATAATCTTCTTTTTCGGTAATCCAGACAA
>JAZNXH010000087.1:0-3708 GCA_045593785.1 Lachnospiraceae bacterium | reverse complement strand
CGCCATGGGACACTCACTGGGTGCAGCCATGGAAGCCTGCCGGAGTGCGCTTTCCCGTTTTTCCGGTACCAAGCGCAGATTTGAACTCAAGGGCATGCTCGGTGGTATTACCATCGTTGACGACTACGCGCACCACCCGGCTGAGATTCGCGCCGCGCTGACTTCCGCCCGTGCCTACGGAACCCACCGGATTGTCTGCGTTTTCCAACCACACACTTACACCAGAACCCGCGCATTGCTTGCCGATTTTGCAGATGCGCTGACTCTGGCAGACCTCATTATACTGCCGGATATCTATCCGGCACGTGAGGAAGACCCGGGGGATATTTCCTCCCGCGACCTCGAATCCCTGTTGCGTCAAAAAGGTAAAGATGTTTACTATTTCCCGAGTTTTGATGAGATCGAATCGTTTTTGCTCGAAATTTGCCGCGACGGAGATTTGTTGATAACCATGGGTGCCGGAGATGTGGTAAATATCGGCGAGTTTTTACTCGGTCAATAGTTATCAACATTATCCACTTTCGTGTACGCAGTCTGTAGTCCGCGCGAAAGCTAATTAAACTGCACCCTTCCTTTTTTATCCGCATTATCCGCATTATCCACATTCCCAACAGCAAAATCGTTTTCGTAAAATTGACTCCTTGCGCCGCCGATTTTCTGTGCTATAATGGGGGCTGTTTCCGGCACACGAATCATCGCCGAGAGTTTGGGGACACTCTAGGATACGATGAGTGATTTGGAACACATCATTTTTGTAGCAATTGGAAAGGCTTGGGGATAGATATGAGCAATATTTTCTTAACGATGAGTAAGGGTGCAAACTCAACGGTTGTTTCCAACCGTTTTATTGATGTATATATGCCGCGTGCAAACGGTTCCTATGTTAAGATTTATCTTTACCTGCTCCGTTGCATTTCCGATGCTTCCACCAACATGTCGCTTAGTCTGATTGCAGACAAGCTCGACGAGACGGAGAAGGATATCATCCGCGCATTAAAATACTGGGAAGATACCGGAATTTTATCCGTAAGCCACTCCGCTTCCGGTCAGATTACCAATGTTACATTGTTAGATCTTGATGAGTCCTCTGCCACTGCACAGAACGCACCGGATAATTCCCGTTTTGTTCTGAAGCAGGCAAGCACTTTAGAAAACCGCGAAAAATCTTCTTACGCCGTACATCCGTCCATCATTCCATTGTTTACAGACAACGGGTCGGCTCCGAAGACCTTTGCAGAACCGGTAGAAACTCCGGAACCCCGCCCGACCTACTCTGCAGCGCAGGTAAGACAGTTAACCGCTTCCGATGAGATCAAATGGTTGCTGCCGCAATTAGAACAACTTCTCCTTCGTACGGTAAAACCGTCCGAGATACAATTAGTATTATATTTTTACGAATGCCTCGGGTTCTCTGCTGATTTGATTCTATATTTATATGATTACTGTATTTCCCGTGGCAAAAAAAGTAATGCATACATAGAAAAAGTCGGCTTGTCCTGGGCAACCAGCAACATCACATCCGTTGCCGAAGCAAAAGCCGCAATTACTGCTTATAACGAAAATTACACTACGGTGATGAAAGCATTTGGTCTGAACCGTGCACCGGTTCCTGCAGAACTCACCTATCTGCAGCGCTGGTTTGACGAACTGGGCTTCTCCGCCGATCTGGTTGCCGAAGCCTGCAACCGGACCATCCTTTCCATCAACAAACCGGACTTCAAATATACAGACCGCATTTTAGTCAGCTGGTATGAGCAGCAGGTAAAAACGCTTTCCGATTTACAGCGTTATGACAAGGGACACGCAGCAAAACTTTCTGCTTCCCGTTCCCCGCAGCTGAATTCTTCCGCTTCCTTCAATCGCTTTTCACAAAGAAAATACTCGGAAGATGACTATGTATCGATTGAACAGCGTATGCTAAACAAAAAACAAGGTTAATCCGGTCACAATATGATAAGAGGGGTTGCAAATGTCACGTCATAATGATTACTACAATGCGGTACAACGCATGTACGATTTGCGACAACTGAACAACCAACGCGCATATGACCTCCGCAAACAGGAGGTCTATCGTTGTGTTCCGGCACTGGAAGCATTGGACCGGGAACAGGTAAGCAGTTCCATCCGGCGAATCAAGGCAGCTCTCAGCACAGAATCCACATCCGGTGCACCGGTCGGAAATACCGAAGATTATGCTTCCAGGCGAAAAAAACTCTTAACCGATGCCGGTTATCCGGAAAACTATCTCGAGATGCAGTATCACTGCCCGCTCTGTCACGACACCGGATATACAGACGGCAAAAAGTGCAAATGTTTCAAAGCAGCTTTCATTAATCTGCTCTACGGTGACTCTGCACTCAGAAGCGCTTTAGACACCGAAAATTTTGATACCTTTTCCTATGAATATTATGCGGATGATGTACGCGATTCCTTAACCGGTCTGACTCCGTATCAGAACATACAGAATGCAGTTTCTACCGCAAAGGCATTTATTGCCGACTTTGATCTTCCGGACGCAGAATGTCGCAATCTACTCATCTGCGGCAATACCGGCGTCGGCAAGACCTTTTTAACCAACTGCATCGCCCGCGAACTGATTAACGCAGGTTACGGCGTTGTATACCTCTCGGCAAACGAACTCATCACTATCCTTGAGGACTACAAGTTCAAACGTAATACTTCCGATTCAGAGACCATCTATGAGCGTCATACGGCAGTTCAGGAATGCGATTTGCTCATCATTGATGATCTCGGCACCGAACCGGTAAATAATTTCACTGTCACACAACTGTTCCATCTTTTGAACAACCGACAGCTTCAACGGCGTTCCACCGTCATCTCCACGAATCTGTCGATGCAAAACATCAAAGAAACCTATAGCGAACGTATCTTTTCCCGGATTGCTTCTACTTATGATTATATCCGCCTTTTCGGAGAAGATATCCGCTTAAAAAAACTATAGCAGGAGGACAACCCCATGGCCAAGCAGCAGGTAATGTTAGAGTCACTTCCGGTCGGTACACTCGGAATCTTGCCTCTCGAAAGCAGCAAAAAACTTGGACAAAAGGTAAACAACTATCTCGTCGAATGGAGAAACGAACGCGAGACGGAGCACGACTCCCACGTAGCATTTGCAGGATATCAGAGGGACTCTTATCTGATTGAAGCATCCTGCCCCCGTTTCGGTACCGGCGAAGCAAAAAGTATCATCAAGACCTCAGTCCGAGGCGATGATATCTATCTTCTTGTAGACGTGTGCAACTACAGTCTGACCTACACCGTATGCGGGCAGACCAACCACATGTCTCCGGATGACCACTATCAGGATTTGAAACGCGTCATCTCCGCACTTGGTGGCAAAGCCCGCCGTATCACTGTTATCATGCCGTTCCTCTACGAGAGCCGTCAGCATAAGCGCAATTCCCGCGAATCCTTAGACTGTGCAATTGCACTTCAGGAACTGACCAATATGGGTGTCGAGAGCATCATCACCTTCGACGCACATGATCCTCGTGTACAGAACGCAATTCCGTTAAGAACCTTCGAGACCATCCGTCCGACCTATCAGTTCATCAAAGCATTGCTCCGCAATGTACCGGACCTGCAGGTAGATTCCGAGCACATGATGATTATCAGTCCGGACGAAGGCGCTATGAGCCGTGCCGTATATTTTGCAAACGTAATCGGCGTAGACATGGGTATGTTCTA
>JAZNXH010000086.1:0-6869 GCA_045593785.1 Lachnospiraceae bacterium | reverse complement strand
GTTTTCATCTTACTTTATCCCCTTCTTACATCTGGAACGATTTACGCGGGAACAATCCCGAATCGGAATCCGGTTCCCCACCTACATAAAGGTGCGAGGTATCACCCAGACACCGTACACGGAACGCTGCATTGCCCGGCTCTCTCTCTTCGGAATTCAGAATGGTTACCGAAGTCGGTGCCACGAAAAAGCCTTGCCACAGCAACAGCGGTGAGATTCCGGTCAGATACCCGATTAGCAGGAACTGTACGCCCAAATGACAGAAGATAACAACGGTCTTGTCACTGCCCGGCTCCGCCTTATAATATCCATCCTGTCGAAAATAACCATACTTCTCTAAGAACGCATCAAAGTTCTTCGTTACCCACTCATATTTCTCCGGTACAGCACCACTCTTCATCAGGTCGGTCTTGTACCACTCGTCTTTGTCATAAAGCCCCGGAATGGTTGTCCATTTCGCCGGCATGAAATCCCACGAAATCCGCTTCTTTCCCGTCCACGGGTCCTCCACCGGATGGTAAAACTCCTGCATCCAGTCAAGAACCTCCGGTGTAATCTGCTTGTCCTGCAACGCAATCTCCGCCGTGCGTCTTGCACGTCCGAGCGGCGAAGTAAAATACTCCGCATCCTCTACTTTATTCACACGTACACGCAACAACTCTGCCTCACGTACGCCCTTCTCTGTCAGGGAATCAATCGTGTAGTCCGGGTCACCGTGTCTGATAAATACGATATTCATATGATGAACCTTGCCTTTCAGGATAATAATTCATTGCTAAACTACCACAACTCATCGCGAAAGGCAAGTATATCCGTATTATTTCACACCAGCATACAACTCACGACGATTCCCACCACCGTAGCAAACAGCGCACCTGCCAGCGTGTAACGCGTCTTTGTTACCTTTGCGGTCAAAAAGTACACTGACATTGTATAAAATATCGTCTCCGTGCAGCTTAAGATAACCGATGCCAACTCTCCCAGATACGAATCCGGTCCATAGGTCTCAAAGATATCCAGGAGCAATCCGGTTGCCGCCGACGAAGAAAATGCCTTTACTACCACCAATGGAAGCAGTTCTGACGGAAAATGCAAAAAATCCGTTACCGGTTTTAGCAGATGACACAGTGCATCCAGTGCGCCGGACGCACGCAACACCCCCACCGCTACCATCAACCCGATCAGCGTCGGCAGAATCCCAAGCACCACCTGAAATCCGTCCTTTGCCCCTTCGGTAAATTCATCATAGACTGGACGCTTTTTCATCAGGGCAATCGATAGGATTAGGAAAAGAACCAAAGGAAGTATGTAATCCGAAAAACCTGCAAGAACACGCATATGAACCCTGCCTGCTATTTGTAGAATAATATATTCACTCGAAGAGAGCATTATGTACGGTCGTTTCCCTACATCCTAATTCCCTACCGACAGATATTTTCCGCCAATCGCAAAATGCGACCAAAATTATGCAATATTTGGCTTTAATAAATTCTCCGGGCATGATACAATTTTAATATAGTCATTTGAATGCTATAAGATTTTTACATAAGAAAACACGGAGGTTGCTATGGAGAAAAAAACATACCGTAATGTATTTGTAGAAATGGGCATCGAAGAAGCTGCCGTAACAAAGCGTCTGGAAGAGATTAAACAGCATTTCTTCTATGGCGGGGAAGACAAGCAGGTGTATTATCCCGTAGGAGATGATATGGGATATATTATGGACATCGGAAGCAATGACGTGCGTACCGAAGGTATGTCTTATGGTATGATGTACTGTGTCCAGTTGGATATGAAAGAAGAATTTGACCGGATCTGGAAATGGGCAAAGACTTATATGTATATGCCGTCCGGAAGAAACGGTGGTTTCTTCGCTTGGAGCTGTAAGACCGACGGAACGAAAAATGCAGACGGCCCGGCATCCGACGGTGAAGAATTTTTTGCTATGGCTCTGTTCTTTGCTTCTCATCGCTGGGGTGATGGCGAGGGAATCTATAACTATTCCCAGCAGGCAAAAGACATTTTAAGAGCTTGTTTACATAATGGTCAGGGTGGTCCCGGAGAATTACCGATGTGGAATCTGGAAAATCATCAGATTATGTTTGTTCCGGGTATCGATTTCACCGATCCGTCCTATCATTTGCCTCATTTCTATGAGTTATTTGCACTTTGGGCAGACGAAGAGGACAGAGCGTTCTGGAAAGAAGCTGCCAAAGCCAGCCGTGAACATCTGAAGAATGCATGTCATCCGGTAACCGGCTTTAGTGCAGAATATGCAGAATATGACGGCTCTCCGATGAGCAGAGAATTCCCGTGGATGCCTACAAGACATGACGTATTCTTTAGCGATGCTTATCGTACCGTAGCGAATATCGGTCTGGATTATGAGTGGTTTGGCATTGATGCAGGTCATTGTGCTGCTGCCAAGAATATTCAGAGATATCTTGCTGAATATGGTCGCAAAGGCCATTATCAGCTGTGGGAGATTGACGGTACTCTGGTACACGAAGAACCCGTATATAATCTGGGCATTCCCGCAACGGTAGCACAGTCCGTACTGGCAGGCGAAACCGAATACAGCAAAGAATGGGTAGAGAGATTCTGGAACATGCCGATGAATACCGGACAGTGGCGTTACTATGACAACTGTTTATACATGTTTGCATTTTTAGCACTGAGCGGAAACTACAGAATCTGGTAATATCTATTACAAATCCAAAACGTAAAAAAGAATCAGGCTGTAATTGTAGCCTGATTCTTTTTATTTATTATCTCAGATTGAATTCAATCGATAAAACCGTTCACGTACCTCTTCTGCAATCCTTATTGTCTCTTCACAATCGGTTTCAAAATACATATGCTCTATGACCGGAACCGTTTCATTATTGACAACGAAAATACCAATTGCATTATTTCCCGTAAACAGAACATACGGCGTCTTATCTATGCTTTCCCAAATATCATTTAGCGAATCCTCTGCGCCTGCCTCGACATTCTTTCGAAACAATGCTTCAAACTCCCTTGGGAAATGGGTTGCATATTCATAATGATATCCTTCTCTGTCATCGTATGCATTTTCATAAGACCATTGGCACGGCCTCTTAATCTTTTTGAGAGCAGGAAACTGTTGATCCAGTTCTGCCAGAGCCTCTTCCGTTAACTCTTCTACCACGGAAGATTCCTCAAAACGTCCTCCTGCTATTTGAAGACCTCCTTCAACAAGCTCCAGACCCATAAAAGCATCACTTGTGTTTCCTCCCATATCGGTCAGACCGAACTCCCTGCCTCGTTTGAAACCGAATTTTGGATAATAGTACGGTTCACCGAATATCACAATCCCCGGGAATCCGGCTGCCTTCACAAGCGGGATAGTCTCCTCCAATAATCTTCTTCCGATTCCGCAATTCTTGTACTTGTGATCCACACATAACGGTCCGAAAGAGGCGATGGTAACATCCTCGTTTTCACCATGTATCACGCATTTAAAATACATTATGGTTCCGGCTATCTTACCGTCCACTACCGCCACCCGGCTACACTCCGGCAAATAGTCCTTATGAGTTCTCAACTTATGAACCAACAGATGCTCATCACATCCGGGACCATATACATTATAGAACGAACGTCTCGTCATTTCCTCTGTCTCATGATAATCCTGCGGTGTTTCTTTTCTAACCTCTAGATTCATTCTTTCTCTCCCTCGTTTGCATCTTCCATCTCAAGCTGTTCTTCTCCTGCACCATCCTCAAACCGTACCCGAAGGACTGCCTGCGGCCAGTTAAGAGAGACATACGCACGTTTGTCCTTTGTCTTGGCTTCTTTATCAAAGATGTCCAAGAGCTGTTCCAATACCTCTTTCGTCAGATATCCACCCCTCCAATGGAACAAAAGGACTTTTCCCTTCTTTACCGCCTGCTTTGTCCGATTCTGTACCTCGTCTATCGTAGTCCAGGAGATTTTCTTCTCTTTATAGTAGAAATGATCGTTATCGCTGCAAGCAGGCACTTTCCAGATGACAGGCTCGTGATCTCGGAAAATCTGCTTGTCCGATAGATTCACATAGTCATAGCGTACCGTGTCGTCTTTTGAAAGGGTGTTGTCAAAGGTTGCATCTAGATGGTAATACTGTCCGTCGATCCGAATCACATTCCATGCATGCCGGTACTTTATCCCTTTCTCGGGATTAGCTTCCGACAATGCGATAATACACCAGAGGTTCAGTTCGTCGCACAGAATCTTTACTGCTTTTGCCATTCCCTCGCAGACAGCCACACCGTTCCCCAATGCGCCGATAATCTCATGGGAGTATTCCTTTTTCAGCTTGTCATACTTCACGTTTTTCACGATAAAATCATGGATAAAAAGCTCTTTTCCCTTTTCATCCAGGTCTGCTGCCTGCCGAGCCAGCTTTTTTACTCTTGACTCCATCGCCTGGCGATGTTCCATGATTTTATTCTTTGAGAACAGATACTGTGGCACCATCTCAACGGCGCTGGAATCCGGATAATACTTATACGTAAACGTCACCGAATAAAAAATCTCAGGACAGTCCAAACGAATCATAAAATATATATCCGATAATTCTTTGTTGGAAATCATAGGCACGGCAAAGGAATCCTGAAGATTCAGCAAGCCTTCCTTCATCGCATAGTAAGCTCTCTGCTGTTCTTTATTCAGTTGATCATAATAGTAACTTCCTGCCCTTGCCACGTTTCCACCAACTTTCATATCCGTCCTTCCGGCAAACATTTATGATATTGCATTCTCTCGCACTACTCTATCTCCGGATAAAACTCTCTGATATTGCAAGTCATCCGCGCACCGTGCATATCCGTCTTAAGCAAATCCTTCGGAGCAAGACAAATGACATTATCATCAATAATCTCACTGCTCTCATCCGAATGAATCGCTTTTCTGAAATACATCATGTTTTTGCTTAAGTATCCGAGCAAACTAACGATTGATACTTCATTCCCGTTATGAGAGCTGCCTTCGCTTAGCGTAATCCCGTCCAGATTTCCGTCTACCAGCACATCGCGTAATTCCATCAGCGAAACCGGCACTCCGTTATTGAAATAAACCAGATTATGCGAAGGATCTAACAACACCGTCTTTCCAAGCTGCTTAATATAAACCTCGCAAACCACATGAATCTCAATGCTCTCTGTATCCGCAGGACAACATTCCACCACATTTGCCGGGAAGCCATATGCTCTGAGAACCCCTGCCAGGATAATTGCCACACCGCGGCAGTTGGTATAATTATTTTGCTTTGCCGCCTGTTCCATCTGAGCAATAGTGCCGTAATTGTAATCATCGTGGCGATAATTCACACCATCATGTGAAATTAACTCACAAGTCTTCTTCATCAATTCACAAACCGTTGCAAAATCCTGATGGTTATCCACATCAATACCTTTATTCATTATGTAAGCCAGCACTTCCGAATTATTTAACTCATATGTCATAACAGGCTCACATGCGATATCATCATACTCCACATGTGCTCTCAGGTTCTCAAGATTTTCTTTGGGAATTACATACCTGTGCTCTGCAAATCCGGCATCATCACTCACCTTATCATACGTCAATTCCTTGAAAAATCCTGCTGCCTCTATGTTTACACTTCCCTTATAAGACTCACCGTCCGCCTCCAGATGAATCAGACAAGGGAATCCATTGATTGGAAACGTACACTCCGCCGTTGTCTCTGTTATCACAACATTTTCTGTGTCGTTATTCATATCCCCGATTTGTACAAACGAGATCTGTGCATAA
Source organism: Lachnospiraceae bacterium (assembly GCA_045593785.1). Taxonomy (GTDB): domain Bacteria; phylum Bacillota; class Clostridia; order Lachnospirales; family Lachnospiraceae; genus SZUA-448. The sequence goes on along the minus strand of JAZNXH010000086.1, from coordinate 1,091 downwards.
TCCTTACCGTCCTTTTGTCCAAAATGCACTTCCGCCATCGTAAAATCAAAATCTGCCGCAAAAATTCCTGTTAATTTCATAATATCCCTCCTAAATAAATATATTTTATAGCAGTTTACAGCGCTATCTCCATCCCATCATACGCAAACCGGACGTTCGGATACTCTTCTTCCAATCGCTTATAATCATCGTATGACTTTCCCCAGTCTTCTTCAAGATGCGTCATGATGACTTCCTTGATGGCATACTTTTTCTGTAATTCAAGGATCTCATCCATTACGAACAGTTCTTCCCTGAGCGGATTCTCTGCACCTAAAACAAGTCCATCCTTCAACGTCTCTCCGATGACCGTATTTCCGATAATCAGTACATCTGCTCCGAAAAACAATTCACTATGCGGAAACGGCTTCACATCACAAGGTGCATAAATTACTTTTCCGTGTTCGTCTGATATCACAAACACTGCAACATGCCCTTCCTCATCTACCGGAACCATCTCTATTTTGAGTCCGTTTATCTCCAGCCTATGTACCGCTTCCGCTGTTGCAAGCCCCCGATTCACATAATACCCTAATACCGAACCGTATCTGGTTCTCTGCAACTTCATATCTTCCAATACATTCGGTAAAGCTGCCACTTTAATCGGATTTTCGATTTTCTTCCCTACCGACAGACCTAACCAATCCATTCGTAATTGCTCAATCACACGCATTCCCATCGTGTGATCCGGGTCGGAATGACTATACAATATATATTCAACGCACTCAACACCGGCATTATTTAACCCCTGGTTAATATCCTCCGGTGTATCAATCAAAACATTAGCATCTTCAACAAACAAACTGCAACCGGTTCTCGCATACGGAAATCCTTTTTCCCTCGCTTCTGTACATACCTGACAAGTGCAGCACGGTTTTGGCGTACTGACACATCCGCCGGAACCTACTATTTTTATCTTCATACCGGACTCCTTTCATTCCTTGCATCATAGATAACAAGTTTAATAGAAATACCCCTCTTTTCTCAGAAACTTTACTGCCTTATATATTTTTTCCGCACCTACATCCCCGGAAAACATAAACGAAAAACCT
>JAZNXH010000085.1:0-4445 GCA_045593785.1 Lachnospiraceae bacterium | reverse complement strand
TTCTCGGTATCAAAAGTCTTAACACGTATCTTCTCTACCTTATCCTTATCAAATGCATGCATCGGCTGACCAAGTTCCATCATCAGATAGTTGGTCAGGTCTGCAAGCAGGTTGATCGGTCTTTGTCCGCAGTACATCAGACGAATCTTCATATCATAAGGCGATACATTCTTGGTTACATTGGATACTCCGATACAGGAATAGCGGTAGCAAAGGTCCGTCTCGATTTCCATATCCACTGCCGGAAGTGCGCAATATGCACTCGTATCCGTCACTTCAAGCTTTCTTAAAGGACGATTTAACAATGCTGCCAATTCTCTTGCGATACCATAGTGGCCCCAAAGGTCCGGACGATTTGTCAGAGACTTGTTATCTACTTCAAATACGGTATCTACCAGCGGCATGATATCCTTCAAATCCGTGCCGACTACCATACTGTCATCAAAGATAATGATACCGCTGTGATCTTCGCTGATGCCAAGTTCCTTCTCGGAACAGCACATGCCGCAGCTCTTATAACCGCCTACCATTGCTTCGGTAATTGCCATACCTTTTACGCAGCCGCCGGCTTTTGCAAATGCAACCTTTGCACCTGCTACGGCATTCGGTGCACCACAAACGCAATCGACAATCTCGGTACCGTTATCCACCTTCAACAGATGAAGCTTCTTGGAATTCGGATGATCCTCGAGGCTTACAATCTGTCCAACCACGACATCCTGAATGTCATAACCAAATTCATAAATATCTTCTACTTCAGCCGTTGCCAGTGTGAAGCGTCCGATTAACTCCTTCAAATCAACTCCGGACAGGTCAACAAAGTCCGAAATCCAGTTCATTGATATATACATGCTGATTCTCCTTCTATTCTGATATTGATGCTGTTCGCATTACTTAAACTGCTTCAATGCTTTGATATTACCGCTGTTCAATACACGGATATCCTTGATACCGTACTTCATCATGGCAAGTCGTGTGAGTCCCAGACCAAATGCAAAGCCGGTATATTTCTCCGGATCGATTCCACCCATCGTAAGTACGTTCGGATGAATCATACCACACGGCAGGAGTTCCAGCCAACCGGACTGCTTACAGGTAGAACATCCTTTGCCGCCGCAAATCAGACAGTTGATATCCAATTCAAAGCCCGGCTCCACGAACGGGAAGAAGCCCGGACGAAGGCGAACCTTTACATCTCGCTCAAATACTTCGGAAAGCAGAACCTTCATAAAGTAAATCAGGTTGGAGATCGAAATATTATCACCTATCATCATACCTTCCATCTGGAAGAAGGTGTTTTCATGGGATGCATCAATGTTTTCATTACGGAAGCAACGTCCCGGGAACAATACACGCAACGGTTTGCCCGGTTCCGGAGCGCCGTATTTTCTCATAATGTAGTTCTGTGCTGCAGAAGTATGGGTCTTCAGCAACTGACCGTTACTCAGGTAATAAGTATCCTGCATATCACGTGCCGGATGGTGCTTCGGAATATTAACCGCCTCAAAGTTGTTGTACTCGGTCTGAATCTCAAGGCCATCTTCGATAATGAATCCCATGCTCTTGAAGATATCTTCAATCTGACGCTGTACGATGGTAATCGGATGCAGACTGCCTTCCGCATCGTCGGACGGAATCGTAAAGTCAAACTTCTCTGCCTGCTCCATCTTAATACGGAACGCTTCTTCTTCGAGTTTTGCACCATACTCACGAATTGCAGTGTCAATCTCATTCTTCAGGATGTTCATCTCCTGACCCACCTGCTTCTTCGTCTCAACGTCCATATCTTTCAGACCTTTGAGCACTTCCGTTACCGCGCCTTTCTTGCCAAGGAACTGTACGCGGAGCGCTTCCAGTTCATCCTGTGTCTTCACAGCAGCAAGCGCTTTGTCAAAATCATTTTTTACATTTGCTACGATTTCTAACATTTTCTCCTTCTTTCCGAGAATCTTGTTCCCTAAAAAGTTTTTTGAACATAAAAAGCGCCCTCGTCACGGGACGAGAGCGCATCGTGGTACCACCCGAATTCATCCATTGATACAGCATTCCAATCAACGAATCTTTGATGATGTTAACGGTATCATACCGGTCGCTGCTTCCAAACAGGTTTCACAGTGACAGCTCCTTCGGCGAAATTCATACCGGACTTCCTACCGAAATCCGCTTTCAGCCGACGGCGGATTCTCTCTGACGGAGAAGTTCGGACTACTGGTTCCGAATTCACAGCTTTTCTCTTTGTTGAATATATCGCACAAACTGCCTTTTGTCAAGTTAGCAGATAGTACGGATCCAGCCTTCCGGAGCCTTAATCTTGCCCATCTGGATGCCGGTCAAGGTATCGTACAGCTTCTTGGTCACCGGACCCATCTCAGTCATGCCGCTCGGCAGGCAGATTTCTTTGCCGTGGTCAACAATCTTACCAACCGGGGAAATAACTGCTGCAGTACCGCAAAGACCACACTCAGCCATATCCGAAAGTTCTTCTACGAAGATTTCTCTCTCTTCTGCTTCCAGTCCCAAGTACTCCTGTGCTACCTGAATCAGGGAACGACGGGTAATAGACGGCAGGATAGTAGAGGACTTCGGAGTAACTACCTTGCCATCCTTGGTTACAAACAGGAAGTTTGCACCACCGGTCTCTTCTACCTTGGTTCTGGTCTTTGCATCCAGATACATATTCTCATCATAACCTTCTTCGTGTGCAGTTACGATTGCATGTAAGCTCATTGCATAGTTGAGACCTGCCTTGATATGACCGGTTCCGTTCGGTGCTGCACGGTCAAAATCACAAACGCGAAGGGTCAACGGCTTTACACCGCCCTTGAAGTACGGGCCAACCGGAGTTGCCAGAATACGGAACTGGTACTCCTCTGCCGGCTTAACGCCGATAACCGGATTGGTTCCGAATAAGTACGGTCTTAAGTAAAGGGATGCGCCCGAACCAAACGGCGGTACATAAGCAGCATTTGCCTTTACAACCTGGTCAACTGCATCTAAGAAACGCTCCTTCGGGAACACCGGCATCTCAAGACGCTTTGCAGATTCGATGATACGGTCTGCATTGAGGTCCGGGCGGAAGGTAACGATACGTCCGTCTTCGGTGGTATATGCCTTCAGACCTTCGAATACGGTCTGTGCATACTGCAGTACACCTGCACACTCATTTAATACAACATTTGCATCAGCGGTAAGTCCGCCTTCATCCCATGCACCATTCTTGAAGTTCGATACATAACGCATATCTGTCTGAATATAGCCAAATCCAAGACTTGACCAGTCAATATTTTTCTTTTCCATAACTCCCTCCATTCCGGGAACGTCTCAAGCGCTCTCTGATTTATTTTCTCTCGAATATATCACATGACGATTAATTATGCAAGAATATTTGCATTAGATTATTTATTAACAATCTATTTGTTTACAATCGTAACATCCAACTGATTGAACGGAATCGTTACGCCGTTTGCATCAAACACTTCCTTCACGCGCTGCATTACTTCTGCACGTACGGTCCAATAATCCTCTGCCTTTACCCAGATACGATAGGTATATTCTACAGCACTGCTTGCATAATTACTTACAAAGATGTCCGGCTGCTGTACACTGCGCTCACCCAGTTCATCCACGATACCCTGAAGCAATGCCTTTACCTTATTAATATCATCCTGATAGCCTGCACCAATGACAAGGTCAATACGACGGGTCGGTTCCTTCGATACATTGGTAATGCTGCTGTTGGACAATGCACCGTTCGGGATAATCACAACACGATTATCAGGAGTATTCAGCTTTGTATAGAAGATATCAATCGAGGTAACCGTACCCGCACCCATCGGAGTGTCAATAAAATCGCCCACTACAAACGGTCTCAATAACAGAATCAATACGCCGCCTGCGAAGTTGGAAAGGCTGCCCTGTAATGCAAGACCAACTGCAAGACCGGCAGAACCAAGCAAAGCAATCAAAGATGCCGTCGGAATACCAAGTACTGCTGCTACTACAATGATCAACACAATAAAAAGACCGATTTTCAGCAAGGATTTAACAAAGCCGGATACACTGCGCTCTACCTTTGCACGATCCATGATCTTGCTCACTGCCTTAACAACCATCTTCACCAAAAACTTACCAACGAACAAAATAATCAGTGCTACGACCAGATCCATCAAAAAGTCCATCGCAGTCGGCCAGAACTGGTTCCAAATCGCTTTTACATCAATCATCCCACTTAACAATGCAATATTTTTCATAAGTTCCTCCATTTTTTTGTTCCTGATATTTCAGAATATCATTTTCTCTATTTCTGCATTGTATCACCATGCATTCTAAACTTCAAGCCCCCTAAACCCTGCAAAAAATACGGAACAATATGCATTTCGTATCAATTTAGCAAATTAAAGCTTGACAAGACCGAAACGCAATGTTATATTCACTTCTAACAAAAT
>JAZNXH010000084.1:0-14986 GCA_045593785.1 Lachnospiraceae bacterium | reverse complement strand
TATAGAAATGGTTGGATTGAAAGTGTTATTTCACATATTGAGTCTAATAATAGATTTATAGTAAGCTTCGGTAAAGTTTTTCCCGAGGTTTATTTTTTGTGATAAGTTGTTGACCATATGAAATAAAAGATATATAATTTGTTTATGCAATGCATAAAGAGGTGAACTTATGGAAGCAAGAGAAGAATTGAGAAAATTAAGAGAAAGTATCGGTATGAATCGAAAAGAATTTTGTGAGTACTTTGAAATTCCATATATGACGGAGACAGACTGGGAATTAGGGAACAGAAGGGTTCCGCCGTATCTTTTGCGGTTGATGGCATATAAGATTGAGATGGAGAAGTTGGCTGAGAAGAAAAAAGAGAATGACGGGGAAGATAACGAAGCTGACAAATAATGCATTCGTAATTGTGTCACCGGTTGTGACACAATTTGCAGAGGGGGATGAGTATTCAGATGGCAGAAAGTACAGAATTGATGACAGTAGATAACATATGTAATCGAGTATACTACATAAGAGGACAGCAGGTTATGCTGGATTATGATTTGGCTGAATTATATGGATATGAAGTGAAACGTTTGAACGAGCAGGTAAAGCGAAATATCGCAAGGTTTCCGGATGATTTTATGTTTCAGTTGACAAAGGACGAGATTCCAGACAATTTTTCAAAGTCGCAAATTGCGACTTTGAATGAAAATGTAGATAAAAGGGGAACTAACATAAAGAAATTACCATATGCATTCACTGAACAGGGTATATATATGTTAGCAACTGTTCTTAGAGGTGAGCTGGCAGAACAGCAAAGTATTTTTATTATGCGTGCGTTTCGTGAGATGCGTCATTATATAAAGCAAAATCAACAGTTTGTTACACAGTCGGAGATGCGGATTATTACGGCAAAAGTATCGGAGTTATCTGTGCAGGTTGCAAGTGTTGTAGATTGGAAGAATAAAGCTGAGGATAGATTTGATAGAATTCAAAGAAGTATAGATACTCTTAATGAAAACTTTGTCTCAGATAAGGATTTCAAAAATTTCGTTATTTATAAAGGACAGAAGTTTGAAGCAGATGTAGCATACATAGATATTTACCAACAGGCGCGAAAGAGTATTTATGTAGTGGATAATTATGTGAATACAAAGACTTTACAGCTTTTATCGCAGAAGCAAGTCGGTGTAGAGGTGGTTTTATTTACAGAGAACGGGCATGGGAAAAGAGGTTTTTTGACAACTTCGGTAGTAAATGATTTTATGCAAGAATATCCCCCACTTAGAATTAAACCCAATGCAGATTGTCATGACAGATTGATCGTTCTAGATTATGGTTTGCCTACAGAACAGGCATATCATAGCGGTGCATCCAGTAAGGATGCAGGAAAGAAACTGTGTGCCATAAATGTGATATCAGAAACAAATATGATTCATCCGGTAATAGATAAATTGTTATTAGCTTCGGATAAACAGATATAGAATACAGATGAACAATAAGACAGAGGGAAGAACAATGGGAACAGAATACCAGTTTATCCGGATGAGTTTGCCCGGAGTGGTAGTCTGGGTACGGAACCTACAATATGCCGCCGGGAACCTGGTCGGATGACAGCAGTATGGCATTGGCGACGCTGGATAGCATTCGAGAAAACGGTGAAGTTAATTACGCGGATATTATGGAGCGTTTTTATCGATGGCTGTTCTTTGGCGAATATACGCCTGCCGGTAAGGCATTTAATCAAGGCAATACCTGCGTCAAAGCAATTGGAAATTTCCTGAGGGATAAAGATTACAAAACCTGCAATCATTGGTTTGTGTATAGGTAGTGAAAAAAGCTTTGTATAAAAATAATTCAACCTGTGAACCAAACGAGAGTAAATGATAATCCGACATTATTTTATCGTGGGGATTTTGGAGATTTCTCTCCGCATATTTCTTCTCACGCGATTGATATGACGCTCGAAATCACCGTTGTTGATTAACTCGGTTAATACATACTGTTCAAAGCTCGGAACAGTACAGGAATAAAAGCCAAGCTTTTCTTGAAATGGCTTGGCGAGTTGTTTTGGAAGAACCATATAGCCGATACGCATCGACGGGGATATGGTCTTGGAAAAGGTATTCAGGTAGATTACATTATCATGCTCAGACAGGGAAAAAAGAGTCTCCATCGGTTGCGAGGATACGGAAAACTCGGAACCGTAGTCAGATTCGATGATAAAACGTGTCCCTTGGTTGGACCAGCGGATGTATTCGTGCCGCTTGGACGCAGTTGCAGTGATGCCGCTTGGGAAACTGCGGTAAGGCGTTGTATGTAACACATCGGCAGTGGTTGTTGCAAGGGCATCACTGTCGATTCCGTTTTTTAAAAGCGGTAACAGTTCATAGCGGACTCCTGATGCAAGATAAATCTGTTCCATCTTTTCATAAGAAGGAGTTTCCAATGCATAGACTTTATCACGGCCGAGAAGGGCAATGATAAGTCCGTAGAGATATTCGGCACCGGAGCCAATGACAATCTGATCAAGAGTGACATGGATGCCGCGGTTTCTCGCAAGATATTGTCGGATGGCATCCCGAAGTTCGACGCAACCGGCATTTGGGGATTTTTCAAGCAGGACTTCCTGATAGTCAGACAAAACCTTGCGCATGACCTTGCCCAAAATCGAAACCGAAAATTCCGGATAGGCAGAGATGGCAGAGGATGGATGTAGCGGCAGTCCGGAGGACGGGTTGACCGAAAGACGGCTGGAAGTATTGGCAGAAATCTTGTCGGAAATACACGCAGCGTCTTTGGAGGCAGCAAAGCCGTCAGTTTTACGGAAGATTACGAAGAATCCGCTTCGTTCCCGTGCTTCGGCATATCCCTCATCGCAGAGCAGAGCATAGGCGTGTTCGACGGTTATGGTGCTGACGCCGATTTCATTTGCGAGAAGCCGCTTGGAAGGAAGCTTGCTGTTATAAGGAAACACTCCTTCTATAATATCATCGCGCAGTTGTTTGTATATTTGTAGATAAACCGGTCGGTTTTCTTTATCAATGGTATATTTCATCTGGTTATATTGTTTTCTCCGTTTCTGGTAGTTTTATGAGACCAGTATGTATTGTATCCTATTCGCATACAATTCGCAAGGAGAATAGTGTGAAAAATAAATTTTTCACACGCAAATTTGTGCCTTCGGCCCAAAGTTTGCAGATGCTTGAAAGGCAGGGTGAATTAATATGAACGAAAAATCAAGTAGTAAAAGAACGACATTATGGCTGTGTATTACAGCTTTATTTATGGCATTGAATGTGGCGATGAGTTCCTTCGGCGTTCCGGTGCCGGGCGGACATCTGTATATGAATGATATCGTGATTTGTACTGCGGCAATCCTACTGGATCCGTTCGCGGCATTCATGGTGGGCGGTGTCGGTGCATTTCTGGGTGATTTGCTCTTTTATCCTACGCCGATGTTTGTATCGCTGGTTACGCATGGATTGCAGGCAGTTGTCATTTCAGTATTTTCGCATTATGTTATGAAAAAGCATCCGGTCATTGCTTCCGGAATCGGTGTTGCTATCGGTGCAGTAATCATGGTGGTAGGATATTCGCTTGGAAGAGCGTTTATCTACAGTACGCCGGAATATGCAATTTTGAAGCTTCCGTATCAGATATTGCAGGCAGTTGTAGGAGCGGTTGTCGGTATGATATTGTGCTGGAAATGCGGAATACATAAGTTGTATAAGAGAGTGATAAAATAAAAAAATACCGTCGAGATTACGGATTGTAATTTCGACGGTATTTCTTTTATTCGATTACGAACCAAAACAACGTCCGCGGAAAACGCTGATATTCTACAGTGGATGGATCAAATTCGCCTGCCTCCCATTCGGCATATACATCCCAAAACACTTCTTCCGCATGTTTCTTGGAGTATAACTCGCAATTGCTCAGTACAGCAGAGTATTGCTTTGAACCGTTTTCCGCTTCTTCCGTAAATTCGTATAAACGTGTAAATTTTTCCTGCGTGTAGAGCGGAGTGCCGAATTGATCTCTTGTGGTATCTTCAACCAAAAGAAATTCTGTTCCATCATAGTGCAGGTAATAGAAAATCGAGTCCCCTTCATCGGTATAGTTGACCATATCAATCCATGCGGTTTTGCCGGCGTGTACTTTTTTCATAAAAGCATACCACGGCTCCAGCTTTTTCCACCTCGGGTGATGATGCAGCACTGCCAGATCATCAATCAGGGCCAGCTCCTCGTGATCGTTCCCGTATTGGCTCAGATGTACCTTGATGTTTTCCAGGTCTGTTCCCGGATCCGCTTTTTTGTGTAAGAAAGCAAAAACAAGAACGCAAACTACAGTGAGAATGCAAAGTGTAGCAACGGTAATAATACCAATTCGAAAATTCTTTGCTCTAGTCATCTTTTTGGTCTCCTTTATCAGAATCGTAGGTCATGATTGCTATCCTGAAACTATCATATTACAATCCGGTCTATAGTGCAATAAAAACGGCAGAAGCTTTGGCTTTCAACAGGTAAGGGAATCGGATTTACTTTATCTATTTTTATGCTAAAATAGATAATAGTGGTTGAGCGCATTGAGAAGTACTCATACGATACATAATGAGTGAGGGTTGTATGAAAAAAATAATTACATTCTTGTGGTTGGTTGTATTTCTTTGTGTTTTTGCAGCTTGTTCCGTTACAGAAAATGAGACGGTGGTAACGGAAAATAAGAAAGAAACAGAAATCATTCCGATTTCGGATACTCAAAAAGAGATACATTTTTACAGAGATAATATGAAAATCCATGGAGAACTGCATCTGCCTCAGGGAGAAGCTCCGTTTCCGGTAGTAGTTTTGGTAGAAGGCTTTGGTGCATCTTATGATTATTTTGCCGATAAGGTGAAAATGCTAAATGAACGGGGATGTGCTGCTGTTGTATTTGATTTTATCGGCACCAATAATGCCAGCCGCAGTGGCGGAAACTATCTGGATAAGACCTTGTTTACAGAAGTGGCAGACCTGAATGTGGTATTAGATGAAGTTCTTTCGTGGCCGGAGATTGACAGTGACAGATTATTTTTATGGGGACACAGCTTTGGCGGATTGGTTGCAACTCATGTGGCAACACAGCGCGAGAAAGAGATTCAGGGGCTGGTTTTATTAGAACCTTCGTATTACATGCCGGATCAGTTTCGAGGGTTGTTCCCAGAGGGAAGTGATATTCCTGTAGTGGTAACAGAGCCTTTGCTTGTAAGCAGGCAATTCATCGAGGATTTGGTTTCTTTTGAACCATACGATGAGATGAAAAAATTCAAAAAGAAAGTATTGATTTTTTGGGGAACTATTCACGAGGATATTGAGCTGGAGGCCATGGAACATTATTTTGGAAAAGCAGTAGAAACATTTTCAGATGCCGAGGTAATTATTGTCGAAGGCGCCGACCATTATTTTATGGGAGAACCGGGGGTTCGGATAACAGAGAAGGCATTGGAAGTTATGGATGGTATAAAAGAATAAAGGCGAATTGAAAGTCAGGTAGAGAAACAGAATTAAGTGATTTCTGATGATTATTAAGATTAGATGAATTTACTGTGAATCCCCTTTACGACTCATAGGAAAAGCGCTATGATGTCGCGGAAAGGGTTATAGGTAAGTTCTATGAAAGTAAGTTTTCCGAGATTAACGCGGACAGCGGCGGTACAGCTGATTGTTGCGTTCCTTTGGCATGAGCTGGTGTATCTGTGTGCCAGATGGATTGCTGGCGGATGGGTGCATTATGATCTGACGACGGCACTGGATCGTAAAATTCCGTTGGTGCCGTGGACAATTGTGATATATTTTGGCTGTTATTTATTCTGGGCGGCAAACTATTATCTGTGTGCCGCGCGGGATGTGCAGGAGAGGAACCGATTCTTTTTAGCAGATTTTCTCGCAAAGGGAGTTTGTTTTGTATTGTTCTTGGCACTTCCAACCACGAATGTACGGCCGGAGATTGTAGGAAACAGTGTCTTTGACCATCTGATGCGGTTTTTGTATTCTGTGGATGCGGCAGATAATCTGTTTCCGTCAATGCACTGTTTGACGAGCTGGCTCTGCTGGATTGGAGTAAGGAGCCAAAAAGATATTCCGAGGTGGTACCGTCGGACGTCGCTAGTAATTGCCATTCTGGTCTGCATATCAACGCTTACCACGTATCAACATGTGATTGTGGATGTAGTGGCCGGCATCCTGATTGCGGAAGTGTGTTATCTGATTGCAGGAAACAATAGAATGCATAAAATATATGCTGCCATAATTGGAAAGAATAAAGTGATTTAGTTGAAAGGTGTGAATATGACAGATAGAATGCTTGAATTTATCAAAAGTCGGAGAAGTACCAGAAAGTTTACTTGCGAAGCGGTTCCGGAAGATATGTTGAATCAGATAATTGAAGCGGGGCGTTTTGCTCCCAGTGGCGGGAACTGTCAGACAACGCATTTCCTTGTAGTAAAGAATGCAGATGTACTTGCAAAGTTAAAGGAACTGGTTCAGCAGGAGTTTTCCAAGATGGAAGTGACAGAGGGGATGTATAAGTCAATTGTAAATTCCATTAATGCAGCCAAGAGAGGAAATTATGCCTTTCACTATGATGCTCCGGTACTGATCATTACAGCGAATCAAAAGGATTATGGAAATAATATCGCAGACTGCAGCTGTGCATTGGAGAATATGATGCTGATGGCAAATGCGCTTGATCTTGGAAGCTGTTGGATTAATCAGTTGAAGTGGCTGAATGAAAATCCGGTTATTTTAGCGTATATGCAGCAGCTTGGAATGGCAGAGACTGAACGGGTATATGGTGCATTGGCAGTTGGGCATCCGGACACGGAGGATAGTTTGCCGGTAAGAACAGCACTTCCGCGGACGGGAAATGTTGTGACGGTGATAGAATGATAGAAAAATTGGTTTACTTTACGTTGTTTTGTGCTAAAATGAGCCGGGTATGATTACAAAAGCCGGAAAGGTAAGGGTAGTAGGGTGCAACGGATAAAAGAGTTCATAAAAAAAGAAGTAGTGCTGGTAGTTGCGGTAGTACTGGCAGTGTTGTCGATGTTTGTTGTGACACCGGATAGGGAATATATGGAGTATGTTGATTTTCGCACGCTGTCGATTCTGTTCTGCCTGATGGCCGTGATGGCGGGCTTACAACAGATGGGTGTATTCCGCGAGATCGCAGAACGTCTCCTCGCGAAAGTACATAAACTGTGGCAGTTGGTATTGATACTCGTAATGCTCTGTTTCTTCTTCAGTATGCTGATTACCAATGATGTGGCATTGATTACCTTTGTACCATTCAGCTTTATTATCCTAGAACTATTGGGAGAAGATGTTCAGAAGAAATTATTGATTCCGGTAGTCGTGATGCAGACGATTGCAGCGAATCTCGGCAGTATGTTTACGCCGATTGGAAATCCGCAGAATATCTATCTGCACGGTATTTCCGGTATGGGAATCGGAGAATTCCTGATGTTGATGCTTCCGTATACAGCGGCGTCCTTTGTGTTGTTACTCGGCTATTGCCTGTTCCTTGGTATCCGTGCGGAGAAAAAAGCATTGGAAGCACCGATGCAATCGTTTGAGCGAATGACAGAGCGGACACAATTACAGGGTAGCGTATGGGATGTCATCCGGTATCTGATCTTGTTTGTACTCAGTCTCCTGACGGTGGCAGGAGTGATTCCTTATCTTATTACACTCGGAATTTCTGTGCTCAGCATGCTGATATTTGACCGTAAGTTGTTTGCAAAGATTGATTATGCACTGTTGTTCACCTTTGTCGGATTTTTTGTGTTCATCGGAAATATGGGAAGAATTCCGGCATTCCGGGATTTTCTGCAGAGTATGATCGTGGGAAATGAAGTATTGACTTCGGTGGTGTCGAGTCAGGTGATCAGTAATGTTCCGGCGGCGTTGTTGCTTTCGGGCTTTACAGGAGATGTGCGTGCACTGATTGTTGGGACGAATCTTGGTGGTCTTGGTACTTTGATTGCATCCATGGCGAGTTTGATCTCTTATAAGTACGTGGTAAAAGAAAATAAGTGTGGTAAGGGTGCGTATTTTGTTTACTTTACCGTGGCAAATGTGGTATTCCTTGCGGTACTTGTGGGAGTACATATTGGATTAGTAGGGTGAGAAGAAACATGAAAGAAAAAGATACATTTTATCGTCAGATATGGAAACTGGTACTTCCGATTCTGATACAGAACTTGTTAAGTGCGGCGGTGAACTCCTCCGACGTTATTATGCTGAACTATGTAGGTCAGTCGGCAATCTCAGCAGTATCACTGGCTTCGCAGTATGCCGGGATTCTGTTCTCGGTATATTATGGTCTGGGGACCGGGGCTACGATGCTTTGCGCACAGTATTACGGAAAACGTGACATGCGTGCAGTGGAAGTAGTGCAGGGTATTGCACTACGTTTTTCCCTGATGTTTTCCCTTGCGTTTTCACTCTGTGCCGCGTTGATTCCGAATACCATGATGAAACTGTTTACGGATGATGCAGAGTTGATTGCATTGGGTGCAGATTATCTTCGTATTTTAAGTATCAGTTATTTCTGCTGGGGTATTATCGAAGTGTATTTTTCCGTGCTTCGAAGTGTGGAACGTGTGGCTATCTGCACGGTCCTGAACACGATGGCATTTACCCTAAATATCTTCCTGAATGCGGTATTTATCTTTGGTCTGTTCGGAGCACCGAAGTTGGGCGTGGTTGGTGTTGCAATTGCAACTTCCGCTTCGCGCGTGCTTGAGTTAATCGGTTGCTTTATCGTATCTGCAACGAGTAAGGATGTAAAACTTCGGCTATCGGATATCTTTACAAAAAATAAGGTTTTGTTCCGCGACTTTGTGCGCTTATCGCTCCCTGCACTCGGCAATGATATTGTCTGGGGTACGGCATTTTCCATGTATTCGGTAATCATTGGCCATATGGGAACGGATGCAGTGGCAGCAAACTCATTTGTTATTGTAGTACGGAATCTCGGTACGATTTTCTGCTTCGGTGTTGCAAGTGCAGGTGGAATCCTGCTCGGTAAGATTATTGGTGAGAACCAATTGGAGGCGGCTCGTGAAGGTGCAAAGAAAGTGATGAAGCTTACGATAATCAGTGCAATTGTCGGAGGCCTGATTGTACTCGCGAGCATGCCGGTTGTACTGAAGTTTGCGTCTGCATCCTTGTCCGCAACTGCAATGCATTATCTCAAATGGATGCTTTTGATTAACACTTATTATATTTCCGGTACGGCGGTTAATACAACTCTGATTGCCGGAGTGTTCCGCGCAGGCGGTGACAGTCGCTTCGGTTTTATCTGTGATACGATTGATATGTGGGTATATGCGGTGCCGCTTGGGTTTATTGCTGCGTTTTGGTTGGACCTTCCGGTACTGGTGGTGTATTTTCTGCTTTGCACGGACGAGTTTGTAAAATGGCCATGGGTCATCAAGCATTATCGGAGCGGAAAGTGGCTGAATAACATAACAAGAGATGACTGGGGACAGAAGATTGCGCAAGAGTAGCGATTGATTTTATTATCCGCTATATATGGAATAAAGAGTTCTGAACAAATACGATATGTAAAGTTTAGAACTCTTTTTGTTTAGTAAAAATCAGCCGACGGATGCGTAAAAGTTTGTAAGTGTGCATGCCGCTTATCTATTCAAAATGACCGTTCGTCGGGATAATATTGATTTTTCGAATGGGTTCGGTACAATAGAATCATAGTTCATAAGGAGTAAATGCCGGTGAAGATAAAATACGATATTCAGGAAAAATATGATGAAATAGAGATTCACCTTTGTGGCAGGGAGCGGAGTGCGGAGCTTTTTGAACTGCGTGGATTATTAGAGAATATCCTTGGTACAAAGATAAAGGTGCATAAAGATCAGGTGCGTAAGAATCTGGTTCCGGCTGAAATTGTGCGTATCTATTCGCAGAACAAGCGCGTGTATGTGCGGACGCAGAATGAATATTATGAGGTGAATGACCGGATTTATGTTTTGGAAGATCAGTTGCGGGACAGAGGTTTCGTGAGGATATCGAATTCAGAACTTGTGAATATCCGTCAAATTGAGAAGATGGATATGAGCAGTGCAGGAACGATTAAGATGTATCTGCAGAATGGCGATGAGACCTATGTATCACGACGATATATGAAGAAAATCAAGGAAGTATTGCTATAGAAGAAGGGGAGGGTGTTGAAGTGAGAGATTTTATGATTCGAATGGCAAATGGATTTTGTTATTCCATCGCGATTACGGCTATGGTGCAGTTGATTGTGATGGCGATAAGCGAGAAGTCAATTTTATTGCCGGAGTATGCGGTGCGGTTTGACAATGAAATGCTGGCCTTCGGAGTGGAATTATTACTGGTGGGATTTATCAGCGCAATGGCATCCGGTGGTACCGTGCTGTTGGAACTAAAGCGTCCGGGACTGGTAGTGCAGAGTATCCTGTATTTCCTCTTGATGCTGGCGACCTGGATTCCGGTAGCGTGCTTCCTGTGGGGATTTCATAAGTATGTTACATCGTTTGTCTCTACCCTTCTGAGTATGGTAGTGACTTACGGAATCTGTTGGGGTATACAGTATCGGCTGTGCATCCGTGATGTGAAGGAAATCAATGAGCGTTTACAGGAGCAACAGGTAGATAGAGCAGCTTAACGGAAGTTAGAGAATTGTAATGCAAACTGTTCTTGGAGTGGAGGGAATCATGGAATATAGTATTGAAATCGAAGGCCTTAGAAAAGAATTCGGTGATAAGGTAGCAGTAAAGGAGCTGAATCTTAAGATAGAGGAGGGAAGTCTCTTTGCCATGCTGGGTGTGAACGGTGCAGGAAAGACGACGACCATCCGCATGCTGACCGGTCTGTCCAAGCCGACAGCAGGTGATGCAGTTGTGATGGGATACCGTATCAGCGAGGATATGGGTGAGATTAAGAAGTTGGTGAATCTGTCACCGCAGGAAACATCGGTTGCACCGAACCTTACTGTACGGGAGAATCTGGAGTTTATCGCCGGTATCTATGGTTTTGATAAAGGAAAGGTGAAGCGAAAAACAGAAGAGATGCTGGAGCAGTTCCACTTAGGTGAAGTAGAACACAGTAAGGCAAAGACCTTATCCGGCGGTTGGCAGCGTAAGCTCAGCATTGCGATGGCGTTGATTACGGAACCAAAGATATTGTTCTTAGACGAACCGACTCTTGGGCTTGATGTGCTGGCAAGAAGAGAACTTTGGAGAGAAATCGAAGCACTGAAGGGGAAAATCACCATGATTCTTACCACACATTATATGGAGGAGGCTGAAAGCTTGTCGGATGAGATTGCAGTGATGGTAAAAGGTGAATTAAAGGCAGTCGGAACTTTGGAAGAGTTAAAGCGGTTGACCGGAACGGAAAAACTGGAAGATGCGTTTGTAAAGATTGTGGAAGAGATGTAGGAGAATGACCATGAAGAAAAGTATCATTTTTTCAATCAGAACAATAAAAGAAATCATGCGTGATCCGCTAAGTTACATCTTTTGCTTGGGATTTCCGCTGGTGATGCTGGTGGTTATGACAATCATAGACCAAAGTATCCCGGCACAGGCAAATATGACGGTGTTTCATATTGAGAATCTGGGCCCGGGAATTGCTTACTTCGGACTTACGTTTGTGATGCTGTTTACGACGATTCAGGTATCAAAGGATCGTTCCACTGCGCTGTTATTAAGACTGTATGCATCGCCGATGACACCGGCGGAATATATGGTAGGTTATACACTTCCGGTTCTCGGACTTGCGGTGGTGCAGATGCTGATTTGCTTTGTGGCGGCGTTTATCATTGGCATGTGCACTGGCTATACGTTTTCTGTCGGAGCGCTGTTACTTTCAATCTTGTCCTTAATTCCTTCCGTATTTTTGTTCTCCGGTATCGGAATCCTCTTCGGTAGTGCAGTGAATGAAAAGGCAGCTCCGGGACTTTGTTCCATTATTATCACTTTGACCGGTATGATTGGCGGTGTCTGGATGGATATTGACGGGCTGGGTGGGGTAATTAAGAAGGTGGCAAATGTTCTGCCGTTTTACCATGGGGTAAGTCTTGCGAAGATTCCTTTTCGCGAGAATGCGGAGGGTGTTGCCGGGCACCTGCTCTGGACAGTTAGTTGTGCGGCTGTTGTTTATGTGCTGGCGGTTATTGTGTTCCGGGCAAAGATGAAGAAGGATGTAAGATGACGCAGAACTTATAGGCATATCGATGAAAGAGTTTCGGGATACGGAACTCTTTTTCTTTTGAAGATTGCTGAATTGGTTGCCGATGATACATTTTTTGACGCGAATATTATATACAGAAGAAAGTCAGGTGTGGTATGATATTTGCGTAAACACAAGTGTAACAATGATGGAGGAAAGGGGAGTATTATGACAACCAAGGATATTATCGGTTTGGTGATTGTTTGTGCGTTAGCGGTATTGATCATCACGATGTCCATAGTATTGTTAATGGGCAAAGGTGCGTGGATGATTGCAGGATACAATACTTCGTCCAGAGAGGAAAAAGAGAAGACAGACAGTGTTGCACTTTGCAAGTTTATGGGGAAGATATTGCTGCCGATTGGTGCATTGCTGCCATTGATTGCAGTCGGAGGAATTTGCGGGATTGATTGGCTTGGGGTGCTCTATGTAGTGATGCTGTTCGCATTGATTCTCTTCGCGTTGATTTATGCAAATACGAAGAAGCGTTTTCAGAAGAAGTAACAGGAGTCGGATAATGAAACAATTTGATGAGTTAGAACTAGTGCATTACTGCCATCCGGACTGTGAGCCGCTCTTGAATATCATGCGTTTGTCAAGAGAGGAAGCATTTGCATTAGCACGTAAGATGGCAGAGGAACATCCTGAGACGACGGCATTTTACCGCTTTGCTGATTTTGAAAACTATTATGCATTGAGAGAAGCGCAAGACAGATATTTGTATGAGCGCTTCAAGGAACTGGGCGGAATCCCGGAAGAAGAACACCCGTTATCATTTGTGATTGAGGGGAGTGATTATCTGAAGGAGTGGTTCGGGAACGGACCTGAGATCCGTCTGCCGCTAAGGGAGATAGACTCCTGTGATGTCAGCTTTACCGTAGGTGACAGTGGGGCTGAATATGGCAAAAACGGCAGTGTTGAACTGCTTACCAAGGAAGAACTTCAAAAGCGTATAGACCGGAGCGGAGGATTTGAAGCATTTATGCAGGAGAACGGAAAACATTACGTAGAAGTACAGCTTTGGTCGGATCGGTATATAAAAAATTCGCGATTCGCTGTTTGTGGGGAAGAATTCTCACAGTGTCTCTGATAGGGTAAAGGCAAGGATTTTAAGCCAAATCAGGAAAATCAGAGACAAAAAGGAGAAGCAACATGGATCAGGTTAAGATTGGAAAGTTTATTGCGCAGTTACGCCGTGAGAATGGTATGACGCAGGAAGCGCTCGGAGAAAACTTAGGAGTAACAAACAAGACGATTTCCCGTTGGGAGACCGGTGCCTATATGCCGGATATCGAGATGCTGCAGTTGCTTGGTCAGAGTTTTGGCGTCAGCATTAATGAGATTCTGGCAGGACAAAGACTGTCCGATGAGGAATTTCGTCAGAAAGCAGAGGAAAATGTAATCGCCGTTTCGAAGGCGAGCGCCTTTTCTCTCGAGGAGAAGAAAGCATATTATAAGAAGAAGTGGCGCAAAGACCATATGGTGTGGTTGGTGTCAATGGCAGTTATTGTAGTAGCGGTAACCATCGTTCTGCCGTTGGTAGTCGGAAAGCCGTGGTTTATCGGTACCAGTCCGATTGTAGCACTAATCTATTATGCCTATATGAACAATAAGATGATGACTTATGTAGAAAACAACATATATCAATAGACATATCGTGTCGGGTATGGAAAATACGGCATTTCTCTCGCTTTGTGTCGTGTTGGAATTACCCGAAAACGAATATATTGACGTCGAAAGGAGGAACAAAACCGATGGATCAGAGAAAAATCGGCAGCTTCTTAAAGGAACTTCGCAAAGAAAAAGGGCTCACACAGGAGCAACTGGCAGAAAAGATGAGTGTTTCCGGCAGAACGGTATCACGCTGGGAGACAGGAAGCAATATGCCGGACTTAGACATTCTGATCGAACTGTCAGATCTTTACGACGTGGATATCAGAGAATTATTAGATGGAGAAAGGAAAAGCGAGAGAATGGATCAGGAATTAAAAGAAACAATTGAAAAAGTAGCAGATTACAGCAATGAGATGAAGAAGAGATTTATCAGAAACATGCATTGGATGTTTCTGGCAGGTGTGCTGGTGGGATGTGCACATTTTGTACTGACAATGATGGACGGACAGGGAGCCATGTATGACTTCTGCAAGGGGCTTACATCCGGTGTTATGTTCGGACTTGTGATTGTTGGTGCTATTATTACCAGTAAGAATGCAGGTAAGATTTTTGAAGCCAAGAGAAGGATGTTAGGGAAAACAGAGTAATACCGTAACAATAACGTACTGATATTGTAATGTAAGAGGGCAGAAACGAAAGTTCCTGCTCTCATTATATTTTCAGTATGGGACTTTTTATACCGGAAAAGCATCATGTAAGAGAATGGTGTTTCATAGACAAAAGGGAGGATTTGTGCTATATTAATAATAAATTTCGCAAAAGAGTCATGTAATAAACATAAGAAGTATATCACAGCAAAATACTTGGAATTATTTCAGATAAAATCGTATTAGCGGTATGCAAAACGATATGAGCACTTTCCGATGAAGAAATACATAACAGTGACTGCAAGGGCAGTGGAAAGGCCAGGTGATTCATATGGAGATAAAATCATCTCTGAAGATTAATTCCAAGTATAAAGACCGATTATTTTGTCTGATATTTGGGGATGAGACAAAGAAACAGAATATCATTTCGTTGTATAATGCGTTGAACGGAACGGATTATTCGGATGACGAGG
>JAZNXH010000083.1:0-2488 GCA_045593785.1 Lachnospiraceae bacterium | reverse complement strand
AATTTTGTAATGGATGCCGACGAACATACCGCATATCTTGGCGAGGAAGAAATCGCTCTTACCAACCGCGAATTTAGCATTTTATATAAATTACTGTCCTATCCGAAAAAGACTTTTACAAGAACACAGCTCATGGATGAGTTCTGGGATGCAGATACGGAAACAGCACCAAGAGCTGTGGATGTGTATATGACAAAGCTTCGTGCGAAGCTGTCGGCGTGTGATGTGTTTGAAATTAAAACGGTGCACGGACTTGGGTATAAGGCGGTGATTAAGTGAAAAAATTAAGTGTCCGTAATGTGCTTAAGGCAATCAATAATTATTTGATCTTCTTTCTTACGGTGGGTTTTGCAGTCTCCTGTTGTATGATGCTGTTTTTGAATACGTTTGCAAACCGGGTAGGACTGGAGTTTACCCCGGATAATGTCAGCGTTGCAGCGAAGGCTACGTTTCTGAATGTTGTATTAATTACAATCCTGTTCGGAACGATTGACTATATCCGCCGTAAAGTTATGGTGGAACGTCCGGTAAAGATGATTATCGAGGCAACAAAAGAGATTATGAACGGAGATTTTTCCGTCCGGATGAAGCCGATGAAAGGTTCGGGCATGGAAGGCTTTAATGAGATTGCGACGGCAGTCAATGCGATGGCGCAGGAATTGTCGGGGATGGAGACGCTACGCACAGATTTCATCGCGAATGTATCTCACGAAATGAAAACACCGCTTGCAGTCATGCAGAATTACGGCACGCTTTTGCAATCCCCGGATTTATCAGAAAAACAACGGCTGGAGTATGCCAAGGGTGTGACGGATGCGTCGCGCCGCCTGGCAGAGATGATGACGAATATATTGAAACTGAATCGTTTGGAAAACCAGCAGATTTTTCCTCAGACGGCTGAATTTGATTTGGGCGAACAGATTTGTGAGTGTCTTTTGCAGTTTGAGAATGTGTGGGAAAAGGCAGACATTGAGATTGAAACGGATATTGCCGAAGACATTCGGATATGCGCAGATGCAGAATTGCTCTCCCTTGTATGGAACAATTTGTTTTCCAATGCTTTTAAGTTTACCGGAAGCGGCGGTACGGTGTCTGTTTCCTTAGCGGTTATGGGGCAGTATGCTGTTGTTAAAGTAAAGGATACCGGGTGCGGCATGACGTCCGAGGTCGGTGCACACATTTTTGAAAAGTTTTATCAGGGTGATACCTCGCATTCCGTACAGGGAAACGGACTTGGGCTTGCGTTGGTGAAACGGGTAATCGACATTTTACAGGGCGAGATTGCTGTGGAAAGTACTGTGGGTATCGGCACAACATTTACTGTAAAAATACCGAAAGGACAAGAGGATTAGTATGGATTGGAAGAAGATAGGGAAACATGTTTTGTTTCCGCACATTGCGATTATGATCATTCTGATTCCGATTGCTACGGTGTTTTTGGTATATTCCATGGTATTTATCGGGACGGAATCTCTGGTTGCTATCCTATCGTATGTGCTTGCTTTTTATACCTTGCTGGTCTGGTCGATGAGAGTTCCGGATTTGATTCGTTTTTTTCGAAGTTTCAAGAATGAAAATAAGTATGCAAGACGTTGGTTGGATGATGCGCATTTGCGGGTAAACACATCCCTCTATGGCGGACTTTTGTGGAATACTGCATATGCGCTTTTACAGCTTGGAATGGGATTCTGGCATCATACTTTCTGGTTTTATTCTTTGGCAGGATACTATGTGATTCTTGCCGTGATGCGATTCTTTTTAGTGCGGTATACTACAAAAAATAAGCCCGGTGAGAAGCGACGGGATGAATTGATCCGATACCGTGCGTGCGGCATCGTTTTTCTTGTGATGAATCTTACGCTTTCGGTGATGATATTCTTCATGGTGTATTGGAACAGGACCTTTGAGCATCACGAGATTACAACCATTGCGTTAGCAGCATATACGTTCACGGCGTTTACGAAGGCAATTATCAGTATTATAAAATACCGTAAATATAACAGTCCTGTTTACTCGGCAGCCAAGGCGATTAGTCTGGCCTCGGCGTGTGTGTCGATGCTGACTTTGGAAGCAACGATGTTGACCACCTTTAACGATGGAAGCATAGACCTTACAGGCAGAAGAATTATGTTGGGGTGCACCGGTGCGGCTGTCTCTATATTTATCATCGTAATGGCAATCTATATGATTGTGCAGAGTACGAACACATTGAGGACACTACGATGTGTGGAGGAGAACTAAAATGGAGAACAAAGAAAACGAAGGATTTTGCTATACGTATTCTGCAAAGGAGCAGGAAGAGATTAAAAATATCCGGAAGAAGTATGTGACACCGGAAGCTTGCGAAGATAAATTAGAGCGGGTTCGTCGACTGGATAAAGGAGTACACAACAAGGCTACGACAAAATCGCTAATCATCGGCGTGATTGGTGCATTGATTATGGGAATCGGTATGAGTCTGATTATGACTGATTTTGGGAAGATTCTC
>JAZNXH010000082.1:0-22537 GCA_045593785.1 Lachnospiraceae bacterium | reverse complement strand
ATTGCATCTTCGACGAATTTATAACGAAAGAAACGGACTTATTACAGGATAGCCGTTTCAGAAAGCAGGTAATATGAGAATCAATCATAATATGTCAGCAATCAAAGCAAATAGTAATCTGAGACGTACAAACTCTTTGTTGGATCGAAGCATGGAGCGTCTGTCCTCCGGTTATAAGATTAACCGTGCAGCGGACAATGCAGCAGGACTTGCGATTACACAGACGATGAGAACGCAGATTGCAGGACTTGACCAATCTTCCCAAAATGCATCGGACGGAATTTCGGTAATCCAGACCGCTGAGGGTGCATTGAATGAAGTGAGTGCTATCGTACAGAGAATGAGAGAACTGTCTGTACAGGCATCCAACGGAACCAACACAACGAATGATCGGGCTGCAATCCAGGCAGAAATCAATCAGCTTTCAGATGAAATCGTAAGAATTTCAACATCCACCGAATTTAATACAAAGACGTTGCTGGATGGAAGTTCGGATCATAAATCTTATTCCGATCATACTTCTGTATCCTTGATTTCTATGTCAGAAACAGTGGAAATCAAAGAATATAACATGAATGTAATTCAGGACGGACGCCAGGCTGTACTTGCAGGTACGAGTTCGGTAGATACTTCCGATATTGGCGAAGACGAGGCCGGTGAGTTGATTGTAAACGGTATTTCAATTGAGATTAAAGCTGGCCAGACGATGGAAGAAGTATATGATAACATCCGCGATGTCTGTGATAGTATCAATGTAAGAGCGTTTTTCAGCGATGGTATGTATGATCCGGAAGAAGACCCGGATTTTGCAGGATATAAGCCGGCAAGTGTGGCTGACGGAGGTTGTCTGACATTTGTTACAAAAGAGTACGGTTCCACAGCATCTTTGGAAGTGTATTGTAGTAATGAAGACCTGAGAGACCGTTTTGGTATCTCTAGCGAAGGTGCAAAGTCGTGGGGAATTGATGCAAAAGTTGAATTGGGTGAAGGTTTCCGTGAAACGGCAACCGTAACTGCAAACGGAACGGTTGTAACGGTACGCGACGTGAATCAGTTTGAGATGCAGTTTGAGATTATCCCGGGTGCAGCAGAGTCTTCCTTTACCGACGCCGGGCTGGATGGAAGTGAAATGGAAGCAGAACCGGGCGGAGACGAATATGAAGTAGGAATCACGGTATTGGATGCCGGTCCGTTGGATCTGCAGGTCGGTGCGAATGAAGGACAGACCATGTCAGTTGCAATCCCCCGTGTAGATGTAAAGTCACTTGGCCTTCAGAATGTCAACGTATGTACTCAGGCAGGCGCAGAATCTGCGATTACCGCTTGTGATAACGCAATTGTTGAGGTATCTTCCGTACGTGCAAAACTCGGTGCATATCAGAACCGTTTGGACCATGCGATTGCTAATCTGGAACTGACCGGTGAGAATATGACCGAGGCAATGTCCCGTATCGCAGACACCGATATGGCAAAAGAAATGACGCAGTATACACAGCAGAACGTATTGTCCCAGGCAGGCGTGGCTATGCTGTCCCAGGCAAATGAACGTCCTCAGAATATACTTTCTCTGTTGCAGAGCTAATTATTGAGAGGTTAATATGAAAAAAGAACGGATACAGGAATTTGCCACACGGGTAACGCAAGGATCTCGGACAGATCTGATTGTAATAATGTATGACATCGTTCTCGAAGATGTTGCAGAGGCAAGAAGAATCGTAGCAGCAGATACAGAGGCGTCCGTGAATGGTGTCGGCAGGATGGCATACGGAACGCAGACGCGGGAAGAATATAAAAAAGAACTTCTGCATGCGGCGCGATTCATCAGTGAACTGATGGCGGCACTGGATTTTCGATACCGCCTCTCTTACGAGTTAAGGAATCTTTATGTTTATGCACATAAGTGTCTGACAGAGGCTGCATTTTCAGGAGATACGGCACGGCTTGCAGATGTAGAAGAGATGATGAATGGCTTGAAGACTGCGTTTGTTAAAGTGGCGGAGGAGGACAACTCCGGTCCTGTCATGCAGAATTCGCAGAAATTGACGGCAGGACTTACTTACGGAAAAGGCCGGTTAAATGAAATCTGTGTTGACCCGAACGATGCCAAGAGAGGATTTTTGGCGTAAAGAGACATAATTACAAGCAGGGGCGCGAGCGCGCTCCTGTTATTTTTTATCCGTGTACTGCAAAAGCTGTGATGCGGATTCTTTGTTGTAATTTCACAGAAAGCATGGTAAACTGAACGCAACAAATTGCATCCGAAATAGTGAATTTGTATTACGGATCGTAAAGGTAGATGAGGTGGAACATGTCGGACAATAAATTAACCCTGCTCACGGATTTTTATGAATTGACCATGATGCAGGGATACTATAAAAAGAACATGACGGAAGTGGTAGTGTTTGATGCATTCTACCGCGAGAATCCGTCCCAGAGCGGCTATGCAATTTGCTGTGGCCTGCAGCCGGTCATTGAATATATTAAGAACCTGACCTTTGATGCGGACGATATTGCCTATCTGCGTTCTTTGCGTGTGTTTGACGAGGAGTTTTTGGAGTATCTTGCGAATTTTAAGTTTTCCGGTGACATTTATGCGATTCCGGAAGGTTCGGTAGTGTTTCCGATGGAACCGCTGCTGAAGGTAGTTGCACCGATTGTTGAGGCACAGTTGGTTGAAACGGCAATTCTGAATCTGATTAATCATCAGAGTCTGATTGCAACGAAGGCATCCCGCGTGTGTTTTGCGGCGCGTGGCGAGGCAGTCATGGAATTTGGTCTTCGTCGCGCACAAGGACCGAATGCGGGAACGTATGGTGCAAGAGCAGCAGTCATCGGAGGCTGTATCGGTACCAGCAATGTGCTGTGCGGACAGCTTTATGATGTTCCGGTACTGGGAACCCACGCACACAGTTGGATTATGAGTTTCCCGGATGAATTGACGGCATTCCGTACTTATGCAGAGATGTATCCGCAGAATGTTACTTTGCTGGTGGATACATATGACACACTCCGTTCCGGTGTTCCGAATGCAATTACCGTATTTTCCGAGCTTCGTGCAGCAGGAAAGCTTCCGGCGCGTTTTGGTATCCGCCTGGACAGCGGTGACCTTGCATATTTGTCCAAAAAAGCGCGTAAGATGTTAGATGAAGCAGGATTTCGTTCCGCATCCATCTGCGCGTCCAGCGATCTGGATGAATACTTGATTGATTCGTTGAAGACACAGGGCGCGGCAGTGAATTCCTGGGGTGTCGGAACCAATCTGATTACGTCCAGAGACTGTCCGGCATTTGGTGGGGTATATAAACTGGCAGCAGTGGAAAAGGATGGAGAGTTTGTTCCAAAGATTAAACTTTCTGAGAACCCGATGAAGGTAACCAATCCCGGCAATAAAACGGTATACCGCGTATATGAAAAAGAAAGCGGTAAGATCAAAGCAGACTTGATTGCGTTAGCAGATGAGAAGTTAGATGAAAATGAACCCTTGCTTTTGTTCGATCCGGTTGCGACTTGGAAAAGAACGCTGATGAAACCCGGAACATATACCATCCGGGAGATGCTTGTGCCGGTATTCCTGAAAGGTGAATGTGTTTACGAATCTCCTTCAGTTATGGAAATCCGCGGTTATTGCGCGAAGGAATTGGATACGCTATGGGTAGAGACACGGCGCTTGCTGAATCCAAGCGAGGTATATGTAGATTTGTCGCAGAAGCTGTACGATATGAAACAGGGGCTGTTACACACCTACGCAAAGAGTGAGTAAACGGAGGAGTTCGATGTTTTGGTTTTATGATTCTACGTATATATTAGTGATTTTGGCAGCAGTGATCAGCTTGATTGCATCTGCCAGAGTGAAGTCTACTTATGCAAAATACAGCAGAGTGTTGTCAGCGCGTGGGATTACCGCGGAGCAGGCGGCAGAGCAGATTCTGCATGGGGCGGGGATCGGGCAGGTTCCGGTGATGCAGGTGGCCGGTAATCTGACGGACCATTATGACCCGCGGTCACAGACGCTGGCGTTATCTCAGACAGTATACGGCTCCAATTCTGTGGCAGCAATTGGCGTAGCAGCGCATGAGTGCGGACATGCGATACAGGATGCGGAGAATTACACGCCGATTCGCATCCGTAACTCGATCGTTCCGGTAGTAAACTTCGGATCCAAACTGTCCTGGCCGCTGATGCTGCTTGGATTGATTATGTCATACGACCCGCTGATTCTTGCCGGTATCTGGATGTTTGGTCTGGTGGTAGCGTTTCAGGTGATCACACTTCCGGTGGAGTTCAAT
The DNA here is from genome assembly GCA_045593785.1 of Lachnospiraceae bacterium. GTDB lineage: Bacteria > Bacillota > Clostridia > Lachnospirales > Lachnospiraceae > SZUA-448. The sequence continues at coordinate 18,251 of JAZNXH010000082.1, read as the reverse complement.
GCTTCCCGCCGTGCAGTGCGGATATTGGAGGAGCGCGGGATTCTGGGAAGTGAAGAACTGAAGGGTGCGAAAAAGGTGCTGAGCGCAGCCGCGATGACTTATGTGGCGGCGGCAGTCGGTTCACTCCTGCAGCTTGCAAGATTACTGTTAATCCGGAATTCACGTCGCAGATAATGCAGACAAATCACAAAAGAAGGAGAGAAGAATATGGCAATCGGAACTTCTTTACTTGGTGTATTAGGGAATAATTTTTTAAGCTTTGACTTTATCATCTTCCTGCTGGGCGGATTGAATGTTTTCGTTTTTGTAAAAACAACAGTGTATTCCAAACAATTATATAAAACATTGAATCCATATTGCTGGATTCCCGGCGGAGATGCCTCACTTCGGGAAGTGCAGGAAAAGTTTGCACAGCAAAGAGAAAAATCTTCCGAGACGGATATTATCCAGCTTCGTCGGAAGATGAATACATATTATGTAATCTACGAGAACCTGACCGCTATCTTTCCTTTGCTTGGATTGCTGGGTACGGTAGTATCCCTGTTGCCAATGGTTGGAGAACTGGGAGAGATTGTAACCGGTTTGTTTTTCAGTGCATTGACCTCCACGATGTGGGGTATTATCTTTGCCATTGTCTTCAAAGCTTTGAATGGATATTTGTCTTCCGGAATTGAAGATAATGAAAAGAATATCGAAATCTATCTACAACGAAATACAGATCATCTTCTTCGCAGTCAGGCAACAGAACTGGTAGAAGAAGTGTTCTTAGAAGCAGCGGTAACCGAAGAAGATACGGCGGCGCCGGATGAGACGGAAGGGAATTAAACACCAGAGAGGTACAACAGATGAAGAAACGTGAAATCATTCTGGACTTCACTTCGCTTCTGGATGTAATTCTGATTCTATTATTTCTCATTCTGTGTTCCATGAATGCATTGGCGAAGAAGGATGCAGAAGAGATAGAGAGCATGAAGACACAAAACGAACTGTTGTTAACACAAAAACAGGAGTTGAGTGAAGTTGCAGTGGAGCTGGATAGCAAAAACGAACAATTGACACAGCAGTTGGAAGAGTTACAGGGCTTGTATCAGTCGCAAGGGGAAGAACTTGCAGGACTTTGGACCAAGAATGAAGAATTGCAACAGATTGCGGATGCTTCGATTGCATCGGCACAGGTGGCAAACGAGTTGTTGGAGAAATTGCAGGAACTGAGTGGTTTGAATGCAATCGATCAAAAACAATACGAGCTTTTTCTTGCAAATATTTGTCGGATTGAGTTGCAGTGTGTAGCAAAGCGAGGAGAAAAAAAGACAAGTATTACCGTATTTGTTGATGATGAAAAGAAAGAAACGATTCTGGTTGGGCAGGGAGAATTGCCGCTTCATGAGACGAAAGATATTTTCCGATCTTATCTGGAGGCGACGGAGGCTGAGATTGCGGTAGTCTCTATGGTATACAATGGAAGCAGCAACATATATCAGAACATATATGACGGACTTCCGCAGATTATCCTGGAACTTGCGGAGGAATATCAGCAGAAGAATCTTACTGTGTGGTTTGAACCATTAGATCTTCAGGCAACCGGACAGAATGTACAAAAGTAAAGATAAATGTGACAGAATGAAAGGAGTACTTATGAGAGACGACAAGAGATACGATCACCACGATCCGAAGGGACATCCGGAACACAGACCGGATCCGGAACAGGAAAAGAAAGACAAGAAAAAGAAAAAACGCAGAAGAAAAAGACGTCTGATCCGCTGGATTATTCTGCTTTTAATCTTGATTGGTATTGTGCTTGGACTTTTGTATGGCGGTAAGCTGGGTCTGGGTAACGGATTTGGATTCCTGCCGGGTGTATCTGCAGATAAGGACGGCGGTACACAGGGAGGAGGAGAGGATGAGAACTCCCCTCAGACCGATGTGAAGCAGCCGACTTCTGTAGCAACCATTACACCGGAACCGACTCAGGAAGCGGAAGGGGTATCGGTGCCGGATGCATATATTACGGTAAGTGAGGATAAGATTTATCTCAATAGTACAGAGCTTAGCGCAGACGGATTGAAAGCACAGCTTGAAAATGCATATAAGGGTGCCAAGGTAATTCTGACCGATGATTATGCGATTAAGGATAGTTATGAGTCCGTGAAGGACCTGTTGGAGACGCTGGGAATTACGGAGTATGAAGAGAAAAAAGAGCAGTAACGGAGGGAAACACAGTGTTTGACCAATTGACGGAACAGGATATTCAAAAGATGAAGGAAGAGGTCGAGTACCGCAAGCTGGTGGTGCGAAAAGAGGCATTAGAAGCGGTAAAAGAAGCCCGTGCACATGGTGACCTGAGTGAGAATTTTGAGTATCATGCAGCGAAGAAGGATAAGAACGCGAACGAGAGCCGGATTCGTTATCTGGAGAAGATGATAAAGACCGCAGTGATTATTAAAGATGAATCGCAGGAAGACGAAGTTGGTCTGAACAATACGGTTACTGTGTATTTTGAGGACGATAAGGCTGAAGAAAAGTACAAGATTGTTACTTCGATCCGTGGAAATTCTTTGAAAGGCTTAATCAATATGGAGTCTCCGCTGGCAAAGGCGCTGATGGGTCATAAGACCGGAGAACGGGTTTATGTAAAGATAAACGAGAATGCCGGATACTATGTACAGATTAAGGCAATCGAGAAGACACAGGACGAAAGCGAAAGCATCCGAAGTTTTTAATGAAAAGAAAAGAGCAATAAAAAGGTTCCGGTTATTTGCCGGAACCTTTTGTTTTGAATTACTTTCTGTTTTCTTTTTCCAAAGCTTCAAACAGACCATTGATATAGGTGGCACCGAGTGCGCGGTCAAACAAACCGTAACCGGGTTTTCCGGTCTCGCCCCAGATCATACGTCCGTGGTCTGGACGTACGTAACCGTCGTAGTGATTCTCAACCAATGCTTTTACAATTTCATATACATCGAGTGAACCACAGGACGAAAGATGAGCGCGTTCTTCAAAAGAGCCGTCTTCCATAATCTTGACGTTGCGGATGTGCATAAATGCGATGCGGTCCATTGCTGCATATTTGCGAATCATGGCAACTACATCGTTGCTGGCTGCACAGCCGAGACTGCCGGTACAGAGACAGAGGCTGTTTGCCGGGCTGTCTACAATCTTTAGAAAGCGGTCAAGGTTTGCTTCACAGGTAATGATACGAGGAAGACCGAAAATCGGATAGGGCGGATCGTCCGGATGAATTGCCATGCGGACCCCACATTCCTCTGCAACCGGGATAACTTTTTTTAAGAATCTTTCAAGATTCTTCCAGAGTCCTTCTTCGCCGAGTTCACCATATGCGGTAATCAGTTCACGGACTTCTTCCTGTGTATAGCTGGAATCCCAACCCGGAAGATGAATGTCGTCTTTGAGCGGATCAAGTCCTCTCATCTGATCCCAATACATGACAAGACTGGTAGAGCCGTCAGCCGCTTTCTTGTCCAGCTGGGTGCGGGTCCAGTCAAAGACCGGCATAAAGTTGTAGGTAACACATTTGATGCCATATTTTGCACAATGGCGGATATTTTCACAATAAACATCAAGCAGTTCATCTACATTGTTTCTTCCGAGCTTGATGTCTTCATGTACCGGAATGGATTCTACGACATCAAACACAAGCCCGTGTTCTTCGCACTGCGCTTTCATCCGCGCAAGGCTGTCTTCGCCCCAGACTTCGCCGGGCTTTACATCATAAACTGCGGATACGATGGAACGCATACCGGGAATCTGGGAAATATACTCCAACGATACCGGGTCACTGTCTCCGTACCAACGGAAAGAAAGTTTCATGTTCATGTTTGTCCTCCTAATTTATATTTAATATATGATTTCTGATGTAAGAAAAGGTATTGTCTTCTCCGGTGTCCCGCAACATTGTAAGAAGCAGGAGAAGCTGTTCTTCTGTCTTGGGGTGCATCATATGTTTTTCCTGGGTTGTAATAAAGTATTCCAACGGACAGGCATCCGTATACTGTTCTTTTTTGTAGGTTTTGCTGGCGGCAAGCCGGTCACAAAACATCTCTGCAAGATATCGGGGCGGCATCTCTACAGGGGAAAGCGGTCCGCCGGTGGGGGGATAGTCCGTCCAATATTCGTAATGATGGCGGTTGCGCCCCTTGTGGTGCATCCAGGCACTACTATAACCGATATCGTTACGCTCCGCCACATTGGGACTTCTGGTGCCTTGAAAGTATCGGATACCGGGAAGAAATTCTGCAAGGGAGTATTTGGATAAGTCATGTGTAAGTCCCTGGCGATACAGTCCGAGCCGAAAACAGTGCCTGCGTACAAGCTTCCGATGATGATATACGGTCTTTAAATGCTGGAAGAAAAAGGACATGGAGATGCTCCTTTGTAGTTGCTTAAATCATTTTTGTATAATGATTATAACACAGATGTCGGAAAAAAGAAATTGAAAAAAGCAGGAAAGCAACGTATAGTAAAGATAAAGGGAATATTGCGGAAGGAAAGAAACTGAGGGTCGAAGTTCGGCAGAGAAGGAAAATGAAACAAAACATGGACAAGAAGATAAAAAGAAGAAATTGGTTTACCTTAATATCGATTATAATGGTAATCTTGCTGGTGTTGACTACTTTAGTTGGTATCATTGCATTCCGTAGCTATATTAATAATTTGAGTGAAGAAAAGACTCGGACAGAGTATCAGCAGTATTATGCGATGATTGTGGAAGAAAGAGAATCAGCGTTTTGGCAGTCCGTCTATGAGGAAGCGTTTGAATTTGGTGCCAACAGTGGAATCTATATTGATTTATTCGGCAGGAACGCATTTCAGAATAAGAGCAGAGAGGAACTGATGGAGATTGCAATTGCTGCCGACGTAGACGGTATTATCCTGGAAGCAGACGAAGGCGAAGAAATGGCCGCCTTGATTAATCGCGCAACGGAAGAGGGGATTCCGGTTGTTACAGTGTATAAAGATAGCGCAAACAGTAGTCGTTGCAGTTATGTCGGTGTGGGAAATTATGATATCGGTCAGGAATACGGAAGACGTGTGCTTGTTCTTGCAGAGGATTTTCACCGTCCGGTGAGTGTGGCTGTATTAACGAGCGAGAATGCAAAAGACAGCGGACAGAATGCGGTGTATTCCGGAATACAGGATACGGTTGACTTAGAACGGAAAAAGGGGATACAGATTGAACTTGCACAGATTGGTGTGGATGACAGTACTGTGTTTGCCGCAGAAGAGGCAATTCGGGATATTTTTACTGCAGAAACTCTGCCGGATATTATTATTTGCTTAAATGAAAGAAATACCATCTGTGTGTACCAAACGGTCGTAGATTATAATAAAGTAGGACATGTACAGATTTTGGGGTATTATGATTCGGAAGCAATCTTAACAGCGATTGAACGTGAAGTTATCTATGCAACGATCGCAGTGGATACGGAACAGATGGGTGAGTATTGTGTTGCGGCATTGCAGGAGTATTACAGTCAGGGCTATACCAGTCAGTACTTTTCTGCGGATATTATGCTGATTGACCGGAATAATGCAAAAGAGTATCCCGGGAGGAAGACAAAATGAAAACAAAGCGTTGGAACCGGCTGTCTCTTCGTGCAAAGATGAGTATTATCTATCTATTTGCAAATGTGGTGATTTTAACTGTAAATCTGATTCTGCTATCCGGTATTAATGGCATGACAGAGCGGATTGACCGGGTATACCAGACAAACCGGCATCTGAATGAACTTGCGGTTGCACTTTCTGATGTACAGAATAATATGACGGAATATCTTAGCGTGAAAACCAGTGACTCTTTGGAGGAGTTCTATCGGAGTGAACAGGAATTCCGCCAGATGGTGCAGGAGTTAAACACAAGGGTGACGGATGATATGTTTGACCGGATGGAACATAATATCCGTAACATGTCAGAGAAGTACCTGAGTGTAGCAGAGCAGACCATCGAAGCAAAGCGTGGACGTAATGTAGAGAAATACCGTCAGCGTTATGAGAGTGCCGGAGTGTTATATGAGAACATCTTGGACTATATTGAAAGCCTGAATATAGAGCAGTTTAAGCAGAACTCAGAAGAATACAGCGTTTTGATTCGAACATTCGGGTATTTTGAAACGGCCAGCGTGGTTGTTATTTTTCTTGTAATTCTGGGAAATGCGGTGTTGATTACACGGTTGACCGGTACCATGATACAACCGTTGATGACGCTTGCAGTGCAGGCGGATTCGGTTGCCAAAGGGAATTTTGAAGTGAAAGAACTTCCGATTGAAGCACAGGACGAAATCGGGGTTGTTACGCGTGCGTTTAATCAGATGGTTCACAGTATTCGGCGATATATCGAACGTATCCGTGAGCAGATGGAGGTAGAACGTACGCTCAAAGAAAAAGAACTGAAGATGGAGGCACATTTGAAAGATGCCCAGCTAAAATACTTGCAGGCGCAGATTAATCCCCATTTTCTGTTTAATTCGTTAAATGCGGGAGCGCAGCTTGCGATGCTGGAAGATGCAGAACGTACCTACCGTTATGTGCAGAACATGGCTGATTTCTTCCGGTATAACGTTAAGCGTGGAGATACGCTTGTAACTATAAAAGATGAGCTGGAACTGGTGGATAATTATATTTATATATTGAATGTCCGTTTCTCCGGTGAGATTCACTACGAAAAAGAAGTGGACGAGTCGTTGTTGCAGATCTCAATGCCAAGCATGATTTTGCAACCGATTGTAGAAAATTGCGTGAATCACGGAATTCGTGAGAAGGCGGGTGAAGGTCGTATCCGTCTTCGGATTTACCGCATTGATGATGTGGTGTGTATCAGTATAAAAGACAATGGGGTCGGCATGTCACAGGAGATGATTGATAAAATTCTGCATGGTTGGGAAGGCGAGAAGGGCTCCTCCAACGCATCGAATGGTATCGGTATGGATAATGTAATCGCGCGTCTGAGACTCTTCCAAGGGACAGATGATGTTGCTACCGTAATCAGTGAAGGTGAAGGAATGGGTACGGAAGTAATTCTGTATCTGCAGATGTAAAAGATACGAAGGGCAAAAGCCCGGAATGTGAGGCTGTATGTATAAGATAATGTTGGCAGATGATGAGGGAATCGTAATTGATTCGTTGAAATTTATCATTGAAAAGGAATTTGGTGATGAATGTACCGTTGCATTTGCTAAGACAGGAAGAAGTGTAATTGAACTCGCAGAAACCTTTCGTCCCGACATTGCAGTAATGGACATCCAGATGCCCGGAATAAACGGGATTGAAGCGATGAAGGAAATACGTAAAAGTAACAATAGTGTGATTTTTATTGTTATGTCTGCGTATGACAAGTTCGATTATGCAAAAGAATCCATTAAACTTGGTGTGATGGAATATATCTCAAAGCCAATGGAACGCGGAAAGATTGTTTCCGTACTCCGTCAGGCGATGCATGTGGTGGATGAGGAACGGCAAAAGCGTAGCGCTGATCTGATCAATAAAGAAAAAATGGAAACGGTTGTTCCGATTATTGAGAGCGGATTGATCTATAGTATCCTGATGCAGGAGCAGATTCCGGAGAATATTGATAATTATAAAACGATGCTGAGCCTGGAGGAAAACAATGCATATATGCTGGCGCTGATGTGCGGTGACGAACAGCAGGGTGGACGTATGACGAATGCAGTCGGAAGTAGTGTGAAATTACACCGGCATTATCAGGAAATCCGGACACTGATTAAAGAGTATTTTCATGCAATTGTAGGAAGCGTAATGGGAAATACTCTGGCAGTTATGGTGCCTTGCGGCGGCGAATCTGACTATAATGAGCGAGTGAAACAGATCGATAGAGCAAGAGAATTGGTGCGGGAGCTTAGAAAAAAATTAGATTTAAGCTGCCGTATCGGAATCGGAAGCGAGAAGGAACTGAAAAGTCTGTCAGAGTCATATAGTGAAGCCCTAAGTGCATTGACCATTACAACCGGCAGTGTTGCGCACGTGGATGACTTGCCTATTGGGTGTGAATATGAAACAGATTATCCGGTGGATTTGGAACGCAAACTGTTTGAGGCAGTAGAACGCGGCGAACTGAACAATGCAACTGCTTATGCAAGGCAGTTTTTTGATTGGATGACCGAGTTCAATCCGGACAGCCTGATGGAAATCCGGACAAAAGCCTTAGAGTTTGTTTTGTGGGCGGAACATCTGGCATATGAAAAAGGCGGTATGACATATCAATTCCGTTCCCGACAGGATTATCTTCCGTTTGTTATGGAAACACAGGAGCTTCCACTGTTACGCGAATGGTTTGCGGAGAAGATTTCTGCAGCATGCCGTAATGTAATCAGTAAACAGACAGAGAAATCAAACAGCATTATTGAAACAGCAAAAGAGTATCTGAAACAGAATTACGCAAAAGATATTTCACTGGATGATGTATCGCGGATTGTCAATATCAGTCCTTATTACTTTAGCAAGTTATTTAAGGAAGATACGGGAGAGACGTTTATTGAAAATCTGACCGCAATCCGAATCGGTAAAGCCAAGGAACTGTTGGATACGTCCGACTATTCCATGAAAGAAATCTGCGCAATGGTAGGATATTCAGATCCGAATTATTTTAGCCGGACATTCAAAAAGAATGTAGGAGTAACTCCGACGGAATATAAAGAAAGCAGGAAAATGATATGAGAAAGCAGAAACGGAATCGGGAAAGACTGAAGAAGTGTTGCGTCATATTATGGATGCTCGGAATGCTTTTGGGAATGACTGCGTGTACAGAAAAAGAAAGTAATATTGATTTCACACCGCAGGAGCAAGAAAAAAAAATCCAAATTGGTATGAGCTTTGACTCCTTTGTAATTGAGCGCTGGATCCGGGAACGTGATATCTTTGTTTCGGTAGCAAAGGAACTGGGTGCAGAAGTAAATGTACAGAGTGCGAACGGAAATCTGGAAGAGCAGAGAAAACAGATTGAGTATTTTATCGAAAAAGGTCTGGATGTCATTGTCATTGTTTGTACGGATTCGGATGGCTTGACCGAGCAGGTAAAACGTGCGAGAGAAAAAGGAATTAAAGTAATTGCATATGACAGATTGATTACCGGTACGGAATTGGATTTGTATATTTCATTTGATAATGAAATGGTAGGAACTCTGATGGCAGAAGCGCTTCTGGGGACCGAGATGCCACGAAAGACGGTGTTGATGCTCGGCGGGCCGTTGACTGACCACAATGTTGAACTGGTAGAGGGCGGTTTTCGCAGAGTGATGGAACAAAATGGAGTTACCGTATTGGATTCTGTCCATGCCGAAAGCTGGCGGGCAGAGATTGCGGCAGAATATATTTACAACCAGTTGGAAACAGTGGATATGGCAGATGTGATTATGTGTGGCAACGACAATGTTGCGACTCAGGTGGTCTATGCATTGGCAGAAACCCGTCAGGCGGGAGATAAACCGGTTGTTGGTCAGGATGCAGATCTGGAAGCATGCCAACGTATCGTAGAGGGGACTCAGTTGATGACGGTGTATAAGCCGGTGGAGAAACTGGCACGTCAGGCAGCGGTTTGTGCGGTTCATCTGGCAAAGGGAGAGCCTTTTGAGGTAGAAACAGATGTGATTGAAAATGATAACTATCAGATTCCTTATGTGCGTCTGGAACCGATTGCCGTAACCAGAGAGAATATGGACGATGTGATTATCGGAAGCGGTTTCCACCGAAGAGAAGATGTATATCGCAATCTTCCGGCGACAGAAGCGGAATAGAATAGGACAAAATAAGAGAGCCGGCAGTAGCACCGCAAAATAGTGCTAGTATGCAAGGCTCTTTTGTTTTATCAGATTAAAAATTTGAAGAATGTTGCAAGTTATTCCTAATACATATATGGTAAGATTACATTGTAATCGGTGCAGGGCTTGACATAGAAAACCCTGCCAAGAAATATTTTTTTTATGGAGGAGAAACATGAAAAAATTACTTAGTGTACTTTTAGTAGTTGTTCTTGCAATGTCCATGTTCGTTGGATGTGGTGCAGGTGGCGACTCCGACAAGAAGATCGGTGTTGCAATGCCGACTAAGGATCTCCAGAGATGGAATCAGGACGGCGCTAACATGAAGGCTCAGCTTGAAGAAGCTGGTTACACCGTTGACCTTCAGTATGCAGCCAATGATATTGCTACTCAGGTTTCCCAGATTGAGAACATGATTAACTCCGGATGCAAGCTTCTCGTTATTGCTTCCATCGATGGTGATTCTCTTGGTACTGTTCTTGCACAGGCTAAGGAAGCAGGCGTTAAGGTTATCGCTTACGACCGTCTTATCATGAACTCTGACGCTGTTACATACTATGCAACCTTCGATAACTACATGGTAGGTACGAAGCAGGGCGAGTACATTGAGCAGCAGCTTGGTCTTAAGGATGGCAACGGCCCGTTCAATATCGAACTTGTTACCGGTGACCCGGGTGACAACAATGCAAGATTCTTCTTCGGTGGTGCTATGGACGTTCTCCAGAAGTACATCGACAATGGTCAGCTCGTTGTTAAGTCCGGTCAGACTGACTTTGCAACTGTTGCAACTGCTAACTGGTCTACTGAGACTGCACAGGCTAGATTTGATGCTATCATCGCAGCAAACTATGCTGACGGCACTCAGCTTCACGCTGTAATGGCTAACAATGACTCCACCGCTATGGGTGTTACCAATGCTCTTGAAGCTAACTACACCGGCGAGTGGCCGATCATTACCGGTCAGGACTGTGATATCGCTAACGTTAAGAACATGATCGCTGGAAAGCAGTCTATGTCTATCTTCAAGGATACCCGTACTCTTGCTTCCAAGGTTGTAGAGATGGTTGATGCTATCATGCTTGGAAAAGAAGCTCCGGTTAACGATACCAAGACTTACGACAATGGTACCGGTATTATTCCGTCCTACCTTTGCGAGCCGGTATTCGCAGACATCAACAATTACAAGGAACTCTTAATTGACTCCAAGTACTACACTGAAGATCAGTTAAAGTAATTTCAGATTGAATCAAAAAGAAAAATAACGGATATGCAGGCGGGGATATCACCCGCCTGCTATATTCGTAAAGGGGTAACATTTTTATTACAATTTTGGAGGGATACAATTGGCGAAGATATTACTTGAAATGAAAAACATAACCAAAACGTTCCCTGGCGTGAAAGCACTTGACAATGTTAATTTACAGGTGGAAGAAGGCGAGATTCATGCTCTTGTAGGTGAAAACGGTGCCGGTAAATCCACGTTGATGAATGTGTTGAGCGGTATCTATCCTTATGGAACTTATGAGGGCGATATCCTTTATGACGGAGAAGTATGTCAGTTTTCCAAGATAAAGGACAGTGAAGCAAAAGGTATCGTTATCATTCACCAGGAGCTTGCGCTGGTTCCGTACATGACGATAGCAGAAAATATGTTCCTGGGTAATGAGAGAGGAACCAACTTTAAGATTAATTGGAACGAAACTTACGACAGTGCGGCGAAGCTGTTAAAGACGGTTGGTCTCACAGAATCTCCGCAGGTCTTGATTAAAGATATAGGTGTAGGTAAGCAGCAACTGGTCGAGATTGCAAAAGCATTGGCAAAGAATGCAAAACTCTTAATCCTGGACGAACCGACGTCATCTTTGAACGAAGAAGATTCCAAGGCATTGCTTGACCTGATGCTAAAACTGAAAGAAGAAGGTCTGACTTCGATTATTATCTCTCACAAGCTGAATGAGATTTCTTATGTAGCTGATAAGATAACGGTTATCCGTGACGGTTCTACGATTGAAACACTGGATAAGAAGGTGGATGATATCTCAGAAGCCCGCATCATCAAGGGCATGGTAGGACGCGACCTGTCTGATCGTTTCCCGAAGCGTGAAAGCAAGATTGGCGAAGTGATGATGGAAGTAAAGGACTGGAATGTATACCATCCGTTATATAGCGAGCGCAAGGTGGTTGATAATGTAAACCTGAACGTAAAGCGTGGTGAAGTGGTTGGTATCTCCGGTCTGATGGGTGCCGGACGTACGGAGCTTGCGATGAGTCTCTTTGGTAAGAGTTACGGGGATAACATCAGCGGACAGTTGTTTATCAACGGGAAAGAAGTACAGTTAAACTCGGTTGAAGATGCGATTAAACATAAGATTGCTTATGTAACGGAAGATCGTAAGGGGAACGGACTTATCCTGAGTAATCCGATTAAGGTAAATACGACACTGGCAAATCTGAAAGCAGTATCCACCCGCTTTGCGATTGATAAGGACAAAGAGTATGAAGCTGCAGTGGAGATCAACAAAAAGCTGAAGACCAAGTGTCCGTCAGTAGAGCAGAATGTAGGTAACTTAAGTGGTGGTAACCAGCAGAAAGTATTGCTTGCAAAGTGGATGTTTGCAGAGCCGGATATTCTTATTCTGGATGAACCGACCAGAGGTATTGACGTTGGTGCAAAGTATGAGATTTATTGTATCATCAATCAATTGGTTGCAGACGGAAAATCCGTTATCATGATTTCTTCGGAATTGCCGGAAATCTTAGGTATGTGTGACAGGATCTATGTTATGAGTGAAGGAAAGATAGTTGGTGAGCTTTCCGGAAGTGAAGCGACACAGGAAAAGATTATGGCACAGATTTTAAGTTCCGAAAGAAAAGGAGAGTAAGCATGGGAAAAGCGAAATTAGGAAATATACAAACAAAAGAGTTTATCAGAAAATATGCCATGATATTTGTGCTTATCATGGTAGTGGCATATTTCACCATTGGAACCGGCGGCACGTTGCTGCTTCCGATGAACGTAAGTAGTTTGATCTCACAGAACGCATATGTGTTTATTCTGGCAACCGGTATGTTACTCTGTATCCTGACCGGAGGAAACATCGACCTTTCCGTTGGTTCAGTTGTATGTTTCGTAGGTGCGATCGGTGCAGTATTGATGGTACACCATGGTATGAATATGTTCCTTGCCATTATCATCATGTTTGCAGTCGGAACTGCAATCGGTGCGTTCCAGGGATTCTGGATTGCATATGTACGTATCCCACCGTTTATTGTAACACTTGCCGGCATGCTGGCATTCCGTGGTCTCAGTAACGTTGTACTGGATGGTATGACCGTATCGATTTCAGATTGTGAGCTTTTTGTAAAGATCTTCGGTGGTGGTGCAAATTGTTATATCCCGGACTTTATCGGAAACGGTAAAATCAATATCACCTGTCTTGCAGTTGGTATTCTGATTGCGATGATATATGTATTCCTTCAGTTGAAGAGTCGTAACGATAAGGTAAAGAAGGGTTATGAAGTAGAATCTATGACATCTACCATAATCAAGATGGCAATTATTGTAGTGGTAATCATTGCATTTACATTCCAGCTGGCACGACACAAAGGTATCCCGACGGTATTGATTTGGGTAGGTATTGTTATCCTTGTATATGGTTATATTACTTCCAATACAAAGACCGGTCGTTATTTCTACGCAGTAGGTGGTAATGAAAAGGCAACCAAGCTTTCGGGTATTAATACCAATAAGGTATACTTCCTTGCGTACACCAACATGGGCTTCCTTGCAGCACTTGCAGGTATGGTAACGATTGCACGTCTGTCTTCTGCACAGCCGACTTATGGACAGAACTATGAAATGGACGCAATCGGTTCCTGTTTCATCGGTGGTGCTTCTGCATACGGCGGAATCGGTACAGTTCCGGGCGTTATCATCGGTGCGGTACTGATGGGTGTTATCAACCTTGGTATGTCTCTGATGGGTGTTGACCAGAACTGGCAGAAGGTTGTTAAGGGTCTGGTACTTCTTGCAGCAGTTATCTTCGACGTAGTTTCCAAGCGTGGTGGAAAGCTGATGAAGAAGGATTGATTGTTGTCAAATTGTTGTCGGTCTATGAACCTCGAAACAAAGGGAGTTATAAGAATATTAAAATGTAAGAAGCTGTCACGTTTGTGGCAGCTTCTGTTTTAATCAAGTGATGAGTTGTATTTGTTATTTGGTAAACGCGTGATTATAATAAAATGATTATCAGCTGTGTTACGAGTACCACGGAGATCAGTGCAATCGGATAGGTTGCGGCGTATGCGGATGCGATGTTGTCGCATTTGGATACGTTGATGAGGGTTCCGAGTGCCGGAGTACTGGTCATGCCGCCGGTGATGGAACCGAGGGCATTGAACAGGCTGAATTTTAATACATATACTGCGAAGATGTAACCGATAATCATCGGTACGATGGTAAGAGCTACGCCGTATACGAAGTAAATCGGCTGGAAGTACTGGATGAACTTCGAACCGCCTGCGATGCCTGCACCGATGAGGAACAGGAGAAGTCCGAGCTCACGGAATATTTTCAGCACACGTACTTCTACTTTAAGGCTAACCGGTCCGATATGACCGAAGTGGCCGAACACCAAGGCGGTAATCAGTGCGCCGCCGGTTGTTGTAAGGGAGAAGGTAGTTCCGGAGAGTCCCTGGCCGGAAAGCGGAATCTTGATGGCTCCGACGAAGATACCGATGACAGCAGCAAGGCAGAAGGCCATGAGACCGAAGCTGTCCATATCGAAGAGTTTGCCCTTGTATTCGGTCTTGGTGCTGGTTTCTGCGGCGATGAGTTTCGCGCGTTCTGCGTCCATGTCAGCGCGGGTGATTTTCGGAACGAGCTGTACGAAGAGTACCACGCCGATTACACCGAAGAGATATGCGATACCGTAGCCTACGGTAACCGCTGCTTCAAATGCCGGGTCTACGGTTGCCTTGGCTGCCGAGAATGCCGGGGTGCTGGTGAGTGCACCGGAGAGAAGTCCTGCAAGCATGGCTACGAATTCTTTCGGATTGGACTCGCTGCCTTTTCCGATAAAGTAGCAAGCAACACAGGTCAGACCGCCGGATACGATAATTACGAGCCCGAGCAGGATGTAGGATTTAAAGTTTTTCTTCAAATCCTTAAAGAAGGTCGGGCCGGCAATAAAGCCGACTGCGGTAACAAAGAAAATAAGTCCTACCGTCTCTACAATTTTTAGTGCGTTGGAACTGATATCAATGACAGTTCCGTCGGCAAGCTTCTGCGTAACAGTGGAACTGATTTTGTCAGAAAAGATGATACCGTATACAAGAGCGACGATAAATGCTCCTGCAGTGCCAAGGGAGATTCCCTTGATGGTAATACGTCCGAGCGCATAACCGAGGACCGCGATAACCAGCACGGAAAACATCAGGAAAGATACGCCGGAAATGGTAACTACGCCGCCAAATAAACTCATGATGATTTACCTAGCCTTTCTTTGCTTTTATAATATGTTATTTTATTAACAATGTTCTGAGTAAGTATACTACTGTTCGTTTCCTATGTCAAATAAAATTATGTTAAAGTTGTATATAGTTGAAATTATGCTGTATTCCTACTTGTTTTCTGCGAAGTATGAGGGTATAATGCTGTTTTTGTAGAGAATATAAATAATTAAGAAGAAATCGGGCAGTCGATGCGGATGTTCAAAAAAGAGACGCTTGATTGTAGGAAGACCGGTTTTTTAGCGAGGGAAAATGAGCGAAACGAAAGTAACGGTTCAAAATGAACCAATGAAGGAAAACAAGATGGGTGTTATGCCCGTAAATAAGTTGTTGGTAAACATGGCACTACCGATGGTGTTGTCAATGTTTGTGCAGGCGTGCTACAACATCGTAGACAGTATTTTTGTAGCAAGAATTCAGGATACGGCAGCAGCGGTTGGCAGTACCGGCGGTACTGCGGCACTTACCGCAGTAGGTCTTGCATTTCCGTTCCAGATGCTTCTGATTGCAGTAAGCGGAGGTACCGGAGTCGGTATCAACGCAATGCTGTCGAAGGCACTTGGAGAGAAGGATCGCGAAACAGTCAAGAAGACAGCGAACCATGCAGTATTTCTGGTAGCAGCTGCTTATGTGATTTTCTTGATTGCCGGTCTTTTTTTGGCAGAGCCGCTAATTAAGTCACAGGGTGGAAGCGGTCTTGCACTGACCTATGGAACACAGTATCTTCGTATTGTATATATCGGTGCGGCAGCGGTATTGACACAGGTAACCTTTGAGCGTCTCTTGCAGTCTACGGGACGTACTTTCTATTCGATGATTGCACAGATGACCGGTGCGATTATCAACATTATCTTAGATCCGATTTTTATCTTCGGATATTTTGGCATGCCGGAGATGAAGGTTGCAGGCGCAGCACTGGCAACGGTAATCGGTCAGGTGTTTGCGGCTACTGTGGCTGTCCTTCTGAACCACTTTAAGAATGAAGAAATACATATCGACTTGCGCAGATTCCGACCGGAATGGAAAGTTATCAAGAGAATTTATGCAGTAGGACTTCCGTCGATGATAATGCAGTCAATTGGTTCGGTGATGAACTTCTGCATGAATAAGATTCTGACCGGACTGAATCCGGATTCGGTAGCAGTATTTACTGTGTACTTTAAGTTACAGAGTTTGTTTTTCATGCCGGTGTTCGGTATCAATAACGGTATGATTCCGATTCTTGCGTATAACTACGGAGCAGGAAAACGAAGCAGATTGATTAAGACAGTAAAACTCAGCATGATGTATGCATTCGCATCGTTGCTGATTGGATTTACTTTATTTGAACTGATTCCGGACAAGCTGCTTTTGATCTTCGATACCGGAGATGATACATTGCTGACATTGGGCGTACCGGCACTCCGTATTATTGCAACACATTTCCTGATTGCGTGGTTCTGTATCATTGGACTGTCCTTGTTCCAGGCGCTTGGTAACGGTATGTACAGTCTGTTCGTATCGGTAGCAAGACAGCTGATTGTCCTGATTCCGGTCGCATTTATTCTCGCCAAGATAGGAGGGCTTGACCTCGTGTGGTGGGCATTCCCGCTGGCGGAACTGATGTCTCTGCTTGTAACGGCATTCTTCCTGATAAGGATTAACAAAAAGATTATTCGCCATATACCGGACCGGGTATAATTACAAAAATCATCCACAGGGAAAATGTGGGTGATTTTTATTTACTGCAATTGATCAAAAAACAATTGGAAATTTGGTTGTAGTGTGGTATAGTTTTTATATGGTGGCGTAGTGTTTACGTGCTGCTTATGGGAAACCTGTTTTGAAGGAGAAGCGTATGGATATTTCAAATGAAAAAGCGATATTGCGACATGTGATAGATGCAGCACCGTATATTCCGTTGTTCATTGATGAACCGGTATCGGTAGCAGTTACGAATACAGAGGCTTTTATTTATAATCAGCCTTGTGAAGAAATTCCGGTAGTATGCAATCTGGGAGAGCCATTCCCTGCGGGAAGTACTCCGGGCATGGTGATTTCTTCGCGTGAGCGAACCAGGAGAGAAGTTCCGCCACATGTATACGGTGTTCCGTTTATGTCTTATGCAATTCCGTTATGGGAGGATGGCGAAGTAGTCGGCTGCCTGATGATTGCAAAGAGTATTGAGAAGATTAAGGGCGTGAAGGATGCTATCTCCACGCTGTCTGAGGAAATCGAGCAGGTTGTCGGTGTGGTAAATGCGATTACAGACGAGATTCAGGTGGTATCGGAAAACAATCAGGAAATTTACGGCATGATGACGAAGTTGTTAGAGGAGACCGAGAAGATGAACGGAATCCTTGCAGTTATCAATAAGTTGAGCAATTCCTCCAAGATGCTTGGATTGAATGCATCCATCGAGGCAGCGAGAGCAGGACAGGCAGGCAAGGGATTTGCAGTGGTTGCAAGCGAGATCGAGCGTATGTCCAATAACACGACCCAGTCGGCAAAAGAAATCGGTTCCATGCTGAAGGGTGTAGATGATCAGGTGAACAACGTAAGTGAGAAGTCAAAAGCAACCTCGGATTCTGTCAGTCAGCAGGCAGCAGCTTTGGAGGAGATTGCGGCTACGATTGAGAATCTGAGTGCAAACATCAAAGTAATTGAGACGTATGTACAGCAGTTGTAATACAGTTACATAAAAGATTAAGGGTCACCAAACGGTGACCCTTTTTGTATGTTTTATTTTTCTTTTCTTGTATAATCCGGCAACAGCTTCGGAGAACCTGCCTCCTCCGTTACGCCTGCAGCCTTACGCTCGTTCTCAAACGCATTTACATGCTCCAGAGTCAGTGCACCGGTCTGTACGCTCTTTGCCTTCTCAGACGCATTCTTTCCTGCATTGCGACCAAATACGATGATGTCCAAGAGACTATTGCCCATCAGACGGTTACGTCCGTGGATACCGCCTAC
>JAZNXH010000081.1:0-8274 GCA_045593785.1 Lachnospiraceae bacterium | reverse complement strand
TCGTTGCCAAGATACCAGATCTTAACGTTGTACGGGTCTTTATGGCCGTATTCCGCACGCAGGTCAGACCAGTAGGTGCCGCCCTCGTGGTTCGTATATTCAACACAGTAAATTGCATCGTTGATGTCACCGGTTCCGAGGTTAATGGTATAGAGTGGTTCAGTGCCGGTCAGCTCGGACCACTGCAGGTATTCGTCGTGCCCGACAGCGTTTGAGATGTACTGACGCCACGCCAGGTCGAGGTGTGTTTTTCTCTTTTCGAGCGGTCCGATGGAATCTTTCCAATCCCAGCCGGATACGAAGTTGCCACCCGGGAGACGGACTGCCGGAATACCGCTTTTTTTCACAGCATCGATAAAATCATGGCGTAAGCCTTTGCTGTCAGCGGTCGGGTGCTTCGGATTGTACATACTGCCATCTACCATATTGCCGATGGGCTCTAAGAAGGCAGAGTACAGGCGCGGCGAAATCTCGCCGATTTCAAATGCGGGATGTACAACAACTTTTGCTTTTTTAGGCATAAGATTTATTCCTTTCATGATTCTAATTAGAATTCAAACTCTGTATTTTAGTATAGTATAAAAGCAAAGGGATGACAAGAAAAATAATAAAATCTATTTTCAAATAATATACCTTATGTAATAATATAAAAAGAGGCTTGGTGGTAGCTGCGAACGGTTGCAGAAAACCGAACCACAGAAGGGAAACGGAGGTTTTGTTGTGAAAAGACTCAGAAGAAGCGTTGTGTTATTCGTTGCAGCAATGATTCTTGCAACAGGGATGCTAATCGGCTGCGGTTCGACAGGAGAGAGAACAGATGCAGGCAATACGAATCCGGGCAATGCAACGACAAGTGAGAAGGAGGATGATACTCATATGGAAAAAGATGAAGCTGTGCAGAATGTAACAAATCAACAGGATGTGACGCCAACCAACACGCCGACACCAACCGAAGTGCCGACGAATACACCAACGCCGACCAATACACCAACTCCGGTTTTGGTGGGAGATGCATTTTTTGATACATGGACGAATTTGGATAAGAAGTTAGGCGAACAGTATTGGTCTACGATTGAGAATTCCTTTATTTCTTCCGGTAACAGCTACCGTCTGAATAAGGTGCTGGATCGCGCCAAAGCGGGTGAAGAGATTACAGTGGCGTTTATCGGTGGTTCTGTAACAGAAGGTGCAATGGCAACCGAAAAGACGCCGAAGGGTTACCAGAAAGGATATGCATATCTGACATACGAGTATTTGTGTGAAACTTATGGAACCGGTGATAACATCAAAGTAATCACCTCAGGTGTGTCAGGAACCGGTTCTCTCCTTGGTATTGTACGTGCGGACAAGGATATTCTGGATTATGAACCGGATCTGATTTTTGTGGAGTTTGCCGTAAATAACGACGGCTCCGACAGGGATAAGCAAACCTTCGAAGGTGTTTTGCGTAAGTTCCTGTCTGCGAAGAATGAACCTGCGGTTGTGTTGCTGTTCTCCGATGCAACCTATGCAGGCGGTACACAAGTTTATATGCAGAACATGGGTAGTTATTATGAATTGCCGATGATGAGTATGCATGATTCCCTGGAGAAAGCAAAGCAGACCGGTAAGATTAAGTGGGAAGACTATTCCAAGGACTATGCGCATCCGACACAGGACGGACATCGCCTGTATGCAAAGTCCATCTGTTATCTGATTAATCAGACCTATGCGGACAAATCCTATGACAGTTATGCGGTTCCGGCTGCACCTTCCAAAGAAGACTATGATAAATTTGAAAATGCGCGGATTCTGGATCACACCGATGCGGAAGGTGTGATTGAAAGTACCGGTGCATTTACAGCAAAAGATACGGCTTTCTTCTCTACCAATAACTCCGATACGACGGCACTTCATAAAGGATGGGTGAGAGAAGCGGGAAGCGGAAATGAAGATTTTGTTATCCGTGCAGAGTGCAGGAATTTTATTATCGTATTGAAACAGACCAATGGTGCGGAAGCATCCGTAGATATCTATGTTGACGGAAATTTTGTAAGTAAAGTAAACACCAGTCAGCAGGGTGGATGGAACAATGCAGTGATGGAATTAGTGTTGGATGAATCGGAAGTTGCGATGCACGAGATTCGCATCCGCGCAACGGAAGGAAGCGAAGATAAACAGCAGACAATCCTGGCAATGTGTTACAGCAGGTAAAATGAATCAGTGAGACAGACGATACAGCAGATACTTTCTAAATTCGAGGTATCTGCTGTTGTATTTTTGGACAAAAAACAGAACAGATTTACTGAAATGGAAAGTAAAAGAAAGAAAAAGTACTCGAAATCAGAAAAAAGGTATGGTATAATAGATTGAATTAATCTATCAACGAGGTGAAGTCATGCTGAACAACCAAAAAGTCAGACTAATGACAAAACTTGCAATATACGAAAAAGAAGACGGGAAAGAAGATATCCGACTCGGAAGATACTACCGGGTTGACTATGTCAGATACCAGTTACTGAAGACGATTGTCGCAGTTACATTTGGGTATTTGATTCTGGTTCTGTTGACCATACTATACAATATCGAATACCTGATTGCAGAGGCCGTAGTATTGGATTATGCAACTATTGGTAAGACGATGCTTGGCATTTACCTGATTGTGTTGCTTGTGTTTGGCGGTGCTGCAGGAATCGGGTATACAGTGAAATACAATCAATCGCGAAAAAAACTTGCAAAATACTATCAGCTGTTGAAGCGTGTAAAGATGATATACCATGAGGAGAACGGTTCGGCAGCCACGCAGGAAAGTCCGGAAACTGCCCTGTTTGAAGAGGATTATTTTGAAGAGGAATGAAAGGACGGATTGAATTATGTTAATGGCAATTTTGGAATTCCGGGCTCGTGTCTGTGAATTGTATCAGAAGTTACAGCTTTTGATTGATCCGATATTTAAGTTTATACTGTCGTTTTTAGTCATCCGTACGCTGAATACGGTAATCGGTTACGATGCACGTCTGGCAGGAGGTGTTGCGACGACGGCACTTGCGTTGGTTTGTGCGTTTGTACCGTCCTCCATTCTGGCACTGATTTGTATGTTGCTGACGATTGCACATGTATTTCATGTAAACATGTTACTTTCAGTGTTTGTAGCACTGATTCTGTTGGTGTTGTACTGTTTTTTCCTGCGGTTCACACCGAAGTATGGTTATGTGATTGTAGCGGTTCCGGTATTGTTTTTGTTCCGCGTACCGTATCTGATGCCGTTGTTGCTCGGCCTTTTAGCAACACCGGTGACGATACTGCCGCTTGCGTGCGGAATCTTCTTCTACTATATGATCAGTGTGATTCAGAATGCAGCCGCATTGCAGATCAATCCGGAAGGTTTTGATACCGAGAATATCATGTTGCTCGTGAACAATGTAGTGGATAATCTTCTGAGCAATAAAGAGATGATATTTACAATTGCGATTTATGCGTTGGTTTTGACGGTTGTATATGTGGTAAGAAAACTGGAATTTGATTATTCGTTTGAGATTGCAGTGCTGATTGGTGTAGTCGCTTCCGTGTTCGGGCATGTCCTGATGAATTCGAAGTACGAACTGCCGATCGGACTTGCTGCAACGATTCTGTACCATGTGCTTGCAGGTATTCTGGTCATCATAATTTATTTCTTCATCCGTGTGCTGGACTATACCGCGGTGGAACATGTGCAGTTTGAAGACGATGACTATTATTATTACGTACGTGCGGTTCCGAAGATTAAGGTGGGATTGCCGCAGCTTAATATCCGTAAGGTAACGGAAAAGTCGTATTTTAGTGCGAGCCTGGAAAATGATGAAGACTTCTTTGCACCGGACGAGATGGAACGAAAACTCATGGAGAAGCGGAACAGAGAGGCAGAAGAAAAACAGGAAGAGAAGAGGCAATTAAGAAAAGAACGGATTTTACGTTTCTTTTCCGGAAAGAAAGAAGAAACAGAAGAGACAGAAGATGTGTTGGTAATACAGGATCTGATGGAAGAAACGGTGGAAGAAGAGAAGTCTTTCGACGAAGAATAAGATCTGAAGTGAATGTTACGTACCGGTGAGGGGTTGCTTATGATGGATAAGATTACGGATTTCCTGCAAATGTTTTTCAGTAGGATGGCGATACCGTCCGTAAGGGTTGCGGATATTATTGAGATATTGCTGCTTGCAATATTGGTGTATTACATTGTCAAGTGGATCAAACGGACCAGAGCCTGGATTATCGTTAAGGGTCTGGCTGTTCTGTTGCTTGCTTGGATTGTAGCGTATTTGTTAGAGTTCAATGTAATATTGTGGATCTTTGCGAATACGATTACCGTCGGTATCACAGCAATCATCATACTGTTCCAACCGGAATTCAGAAATGCATTGGAACAACTGGGACAGCGAAATGTGCTGAACCCCTTGAACTATCTGGCACCGTCTGAGAAGGCGAGGTTCTCCGATGCGACGCTCGAACAGCTCCTGACAGCCAGCTTCGAGCTTGCAAAGACGAAGACCGGAGCATTGATTGTCATCGAGTGTGAGACACCGCTTGCAGATTATGAGAAGACCGGTATTGCAATTGATGGTGTAATCAGCAGCCAGCTGTTAATCAATATTTTTGAACACAACACGCCGCTGCATGACGGAGCAGTGATTGTCCGTGGAGACCGGGCAACGGCAGCAACCTGTTATCTTCCGGTATCGGACAATATGAGAATCAGTAAAGAACTCGGAACCCGTCATCGTGCAGGACTCGGAATCAGTGAGGTGTCGGATAGCTGTACGATTATCGTATCGGAGGAGACCGGAAAAGTATCGATTGCACAGAGAGGCGAACTACTGAGGAATGTAAGTCAGGATATGCTTCGGAACACATTACGCATTGTGCAGAACAAGACAGTGGAAGCTACGAAACTGACCCGTATATTAAAACGTGTCGGAAAGAGTCGGAAGAACGGAGAGAAGAAATGAAAGAGCGGTTAACCCGAAATCTTGGAATGAAAATAATATCGCTAATCATTGCAGTGGTACTGTGGATCATCATCAATGGTTTGACAGACCCCGTTACGACGACGGTGGTGGAAGATATTCCGGTGCGATTGGTCAATGAAGAAGCCATGGAATCTGTCGGTAAAATATTTGAGGTACTTTCGGGAGATTCTATTAATGTTAAGGTACGTGCGAAGCGTTCTGTGGCAGAAAAACTGAACACGGATGATTTTCTGGCAATTGCAGATGTCACAAAAATGTCGGAGCTGCATGCGGTAGAAATCGTAGTAAGTTGTCTGCGGTATGATGATACGGAAGTAGAGATTTTGTCCAAGCAGACCAAAGACGGAACCGGCATGATGATGCTGGCACTGGAGGATTTGGACACACAGAGCTTTGTAGTTTCAGTTATTCCGGATGGAAGTGCAGCGGATGGATATTATATTACGGAAACCCAGGCAAGTCCGAACCTGATTACAATCACCGGATCTAAGACGCAGATTGCAAAAATTGCCAAGATTGCGGTTCTGGTGAATGTCAATGGCGCAGCGGCGCCACTGATTAAGTCCGGCACTCCGGTTGTGTATGATGAGAGCGGCAATGTGGTTGACATGACGAAGATATCGTTGTCTTCCGAACAAGTTCAGGTTTCTGTGACTCTTTTGCCGACAAAGCGGATTGACATCAATGTTATAGAAGAGGGAGAGCCTTTCTATAATTATGATTGTACCGGAATTGAATTTGCGCCAAACAGCATACTGATTGCAGGACAAAAGTCGAGTCTTGATAAGGTGACACAGTTGGATCTGAGTTGTAATATCAGTAATGCCCGTGAGAACGTGGAAGCGGAACTGAGTATAGAAGAAGCACTGAGACAGGCGTATGGGACGGAGTATATTCTGGTGGATGAGATTGACAGAGTGTCTGCAAAAGCAGTAATTGAGCGGATGGAATCAAAAGAAATAACGATTCTTACCAACGCAATCGAAATTCAGGGACTTGCGGATCATCTTGAAGTGGTTTTTGAAGATGTAACGAAAAATCTCAAGGTTGTGGCAGTACCGCAGGTACTGAATACCATTACATCTGCCACGCTAAAACCATACATTGATTGTTCGGAATATGTGAACCCCGGAACGTATTTTGCAGTGATTCATACACAGGAATCGGAAGAACGGGTGAAACTTACCACAATCCAGATAGAAATTAAGGAGAAGGATGTCGCAGCATTATCGACGGAAACAGAAGAAGGCTGAGGCGACTAAGGTTTGTATATTGAGCAGAGTAGTAGAGAATTTTAATAAATATAAATATTTGCTGGTAGAACTGGTGAAAAAAGATATTAAGCTAAAATACCGGAACTCTGTGCTGGGTATTCTGTGGACTCTGTTGGAACCATTGCTTACCATGATTGTTCTGACGGTGGTGTTTACAACTTTGTTTGAACGATCCATTGAGCATTTTCCGGTATATGTACTCATCGGCAGATTGATGTACAGCTATTTTTCCGGCGGGACGCGTTCTGCATTGAAGGCGGTGCGGCACAATAGTGCGATGATACGTAAAGTCTATGTGCCGAAGTATATCTATCCACTGGCATCGTCACTGTCGAGTTTTATTATCTTTCTGATTTCATTGATTGTATTGGCTGCAGTATCTATCGTACAGAAGATTCAGCCTACGGTGTATCTTGCGGGTGCAGTTGTTCCGCTGTTTGCATTGTTTTTGATGACAACCGGTGTGGGATTGATTCTGGCAACGCTGGATGTGTTCTTCCGCGATACGGAGTATCTCTGGGGTGTTGTACTGATGATTATCATGTATGTATCGGCAATCTTTTATCCGGCAGATACGTTGTTAAAGTCCGGTGATTGGAAACAGTGGCTGATTAAGCTGAATCCCTTATATGCGGTGATTGCGAATTTCCGTAATGCGGTATTCGGGAAACCTTTAGAACCGTTTTTTGTCTGGTTCTCTTTGGGATTTGGCGTGGTTTCGCTGCTGATCGGCGTGCTGGTATTTTACCGGAAGCAGGACAAGTTTATCCTGTATATCTAGAAAGGAATTGTTGTTTTGGATCGAGAAACTGTAATCCGGACGGAAAATCTGGGAATCAAATACAACCTGAGCGAGCAGAAAGTAGATGATATCAAAGACTATATCATCAAGGCCGTAAAGGGAGAATTAAACTATAACGAATTCTGGGCTTTGAAAAATGTCAGCTTTACGGTAGAAGCCGGAGATCATGTCGGAATCCTTGGCTTGAACGGAGCCGGAAAAAGTACGTTGTTGAAGGCGTTGGCCGGCGTACTGAAACCGACGGAAGGCAGTGTTATGACAAAAGGCAGAATTGTGCCGCTTCTGGAACTTGGTGCAGGGTTTGACCGTCAATATACCGGTGCGGAGAACATCTATCTGTATGGCGCCGTGCTGGGATATTCCCGCAAATTTATCAATTCAAAATTCAAAGAGATTGTTGAATTCTCCGAATTGGAGGATTTTATCAATGTACCGGTAAAGAATTATTCTTCCGGTATGAAATCCAGGCTGGGATTTGCGATTGCAACTGCAATGCAGGCCGACATCCTGATTTTGGACGAGGTATTAGCGGTTGGTGACTCTAAGTTTCGTCAAAAATGCGAAACCAGAATCAAGAAGATGTTTGCAGACGGTACAACGGTGTTGTTTGTATCTCATAGTCTGGCACAGGTGAAAAAACTGTGCGACAAGGCGTTGTTGCTGGAACACGGAAGAGTGGCGGCTTACGGGAAGACAGACCGGATTGCCCGTATCTATGAAAAACGTATGGAGACTTATTAACATGGAAAAGACAGAAGCGATTATCCGGGAAGGGAAACGCGCATTGCTCAGCCTGACCCATGGAGTACAGGCGACGGCGGACTGGAACTATATTTCCGGATTGATGGAGCACTATGATGTAGAGGTAATTACCAATAAAGCACCGGGCGAGGTTCGCTCAGTGCTGTTTTTGCTTACACGAATGGTGCGTTTTGCCGGCGGTCAGACGTCCATTTTGCGCATTGGTACCGAGCTGGCAAAACTCGGAGTGGAAGTTGGCTATGGTGTCTACAAAAATCAGAGTAAGGAAGAGATGGAGCTGTGTGCGTCCTCCAATCTAAAAGGATATCAGGGTGAACTTTATACGAAGCAGGATATCGTGCGTATGGTGAAGAATCCGCAGGAACAACCGGATGTTGTTATTGCGTCGTCTTGGGATACCGTACATTATGTAAAAAAGTTTTGCAGTTACCGGATGTATTTTGTACAGGAT
>JAZNXH010000080.1:0-3587 GCA_045593785.1 Lachnospiraceae bacterium | reverse complement strand
TACACCGCTTCTTCGGTAATCGTTACTGTGTCCTTATCCTGATTCACCTGTTTCACTACTGTCACTATCCCACCAACGGCCAGGAGCGTGAGCACACAGATTAAGCATACAACTTTCTTCAACTTTGCATCATCCTTTCTTCACAGTACAAAGCGTTATTCTCCTGCAATCCCGTCCAATGCGCGGCTCACACGGTCAGCACGGTACTGATACGTTTCTTTGATATATCCCATCAAAGTTTTTCCTTCCTCCTCCAAAACGGCACTTGTCACATCACCGACAACACTGCCCTTACGGATCAACACTGCTCTTCCGATAAAATCCGACACTTCTTCAATCAGATGAGTGGAAAGCAATATCGTCTCATGTTCTTCCATGATTCCAAGCAATACTTTATAAAAATCTTCACGGTTAAATACGTCATTTCCCGCAAACGGCTCATCCATCAGAATATAATCCGCACCCTGACTCAGCGCCAGAATCACTTCAAACTGATTCTTCTGACCGGTCGAAAACGACCGTAACACACGGTGTTTGGGAAGTTCAAAAAAGTCCATCAGTCCATGAAAACGTTTCTCGGAAAACTTCGGAAAATGTTCCTGATAGAATTCCTTGTGCGCAATGGGTGTCAGGTTCGGAAAGAAGGAATGTTCGCTCGTTGCAAATGAAAACTTAGCGATGTTCTTCTTCGTAACCTTCTCACCATCCAAGAGAATTTCACCCTGATACGGGTGGAATCCCAGAATACTCTTCATCAACGTAGTCTTTCCGGCTCCGTTTTCACCGAAAAGACCCACGATTTCACCCCGCGGAATGGTTAGATTCACCTCACGCAATGCAATCGTTGAACCATATCGTTTTGTTACATTTTTTATCTCTAACATAGCTACCTCCATAACCGCCACAGTTGTCCGGGCATAAGACAGGCATTGGGTGTAATCCACAGATACAAACCAAAAAACAGCCAAAACAAAACAGTAACACATACCACACACAGTAATATCACGCAAAGCGGATAAGTCCACGCGCGCCGGTGAATCTCAAAACGATTCGGAAGTCTTCGCATCAAATAGATACTTTTGCTTCCCCTGTAATAATATACATAGTGATATATCACAAACCCCAACATACACACTGCAAGAATCGAAAACCCAATCGGAAAACGTACAAAAATCTCTGCAAAATCCGGCATCGTCATCGACTCATCTAACCAGCGTTTTCCTTCGCGGTATCGATACAGATTGCTCAACTCCGTAAAATACTGAATCAGATCTAATCCCCCCAGCAACGCCGACAATACCAAACCAATTTTTACAAATCTTTGTTCATCACCCGGATTCATTCCGGGCGGAAGATGTTTATTGAAATATTCCCTCATCTATAACAACTCCTCATCGTCTGACAACACAGTAAACAACATCTTTGCAACAACACATATTGACATCAGTCCAAGAGCGAAAGCATTTGCAAATCCTGCCGTCTCCTGGCTGAAAAAGAACACAGAAAATACCAGCATAAGAAAAATCATCATTGGTTTTTTCTTTCTCCGCTGCTGATAAGAAAACCCTGCAGCCGCAAATGAAAAGCCAAACAACAGAAGAAGATTCCGGATCCAGATTCGTATGTCCGCAAGCGGCAGAAGGGAATGTAAAAATTCACTCCGGTAAAACATGAGAAAAATGCTCTGATTTCCTACCAATTCCTTCGGAACCTGTTCGACATAGTATAAGCCAAGTCCCCATGCAACACCAATCTGTACCGCATACACCAAAAGGAATAACATCAAACTGCAAAACACCTGCCAGAAAAAGCACGCACGTTCGCTCACCTGCAGACGCTTTATGGTATACCCTGCCTTTGTTCCAAACTCGCATCCGGGAATACAAAGAATCATACTAACCGCCACAACTGCTGCTGTAAAAATCCATGAGAGCCGTTGTCTCCCAAACAAAATCTCAGGCCGTGCCAGCTGCGCCACAGCGGAATTTTCACCGGTATATAACTCCGATAATTCATAATACTCCGTCAGTGCTCCATTCAAGCCAATCACAAAAACAACCAGCTCTGCAAGCGCCATAACGAATAGTACCAACAGTACTTTATATATTGAACTTCTCACATAGAAACCTAAAACAGAAATTTGTTTTTTCATTCTGATTCCTCATTCCTTTTATTCATCCTTCTGTTCCCAATAACGTTCAATCAATCCCAGCGCTTCGGGCTTTGACAGTCCCATCTGCTTTAACGCGCTGACTACCGACAACGCATCGCTCTCCAGCAACTGCTGCCTTACCGCCGTTACTTTTTCTTCCGACAGGCTCATGCAACTTTTGGCTCCGGAGCGGGATTCCATCAGCCCCTCTTCCTCCAACATGGCATATGCCTTCTGTATCGTATTCGGATTCACGCCAAGCAGTGCAGACAGTACGCGGCGCGACGGAACCTCATCCCCGTGCACTACCGCACCGGATACGATTCCTCTTTTTATATGCCGGATAATCTGCAGATAAATCGGGATTCCTTCTTCTGTTGCAAATGTTTCAAACGTTATCATAAGGTCGCGCACCTTTCTCAAAGTGTATTACTTGACTAACACACTTTAACTGTATTATGTCACTAATACGGTTGTGTGTCAAGATGTTTTAACAAAAAAGCGGGAACTCTTCCTGTTCCCGCTCTATATTCCGTTCTATATATCAGCTTGTAAATAAACTCATTGCGATACCGTAAACAAAGAATAAAAATACTCTTTTCGCTGCATAAGTTCCTCAAAGCATCCTGCTTCTGCAATAACCCCATTCTTCAGGGTCAAGATACAGTCGTATTGCTTCAGAAGATTCTCGTCCAATGCATGAGTTACCACAATCCTTGTAATGCCCTGCAGTTGCAGAATCGCCTGAAACACCTGATATGCCGTCTGTGCATCCAGTGCCGCTGTCGCTTCATCAACCAGAAGCACCCGCGATTTTTTCAGAAGACTTCTTGCAATCGAGATGCGCTGCTTCTCTCCGCCGGACAGACTGCTTCCGTTTTCACCGCACAGATACGCTTCTCCACGTTCTGTAATCAACTTTGAGAGTCCGGACAGGACAATTGCACGGTCTACCTCTTCGCGCGGAAATTCCGAAAACATCGTAATATTATCCCGGATTGACGCATTAAACACAAAGACATTCTGTTGGATAACAGATACCATCTCGTACAGTGCTTCGCTACGGATTGCCCTCAGTTCCGTATCATCATATGTAATCTTTCCCTGATATTCCGGGTGTGCTGCCATCATCAGATTCAACAGAGTTGATTTTCCGCTTCCCGAAGCGCCGACCAAAGCATAGGACTTGCCTGCCTCAAAGGTAAAATTGATATCATGAAGAACCGTCTTATCCGTTTCATAAGCGAAGGACAGCTTTTCCAGACAAATCCTATCTGTTAATTCTCGCTTATCTGCCTCGCCTTCTTCACGGACATTTTCGTTCAGGGCATCCGCAAGCTTCTGTATTAAGCCTCGCGCTGCCTTACACTCTGCCATATACTGCGGAATTGCCGAGATTGGTGACAACACATAATTCAACAGTTGCACAAAAACA
>JAZNXH010000079.1:0-4975 GCA_045593785.1 Lachnospiraceae bacterium | reverse complement strand
CTAAAATGTCGTTGGTAAGATACGTTAACGTATCCTTCTCTACCGGAAGCGCTGCCTGACCATAGTAGGTTCCCATAAATCCGTTCAGGCTGACTTTGTTGTATTCATAGTCGCTTGCAGGTTTCTCTGCTCCCATCGAAGACAGCAGGTGGTCTGCGACCCCAAGGATGTTTTCCTGTGCCCAGTGTGGGTCGGTCACATAATAATCCCCGATATCCAGCTGATCCATAATATCAATCCACTGGAAACGTTCGGACAAGCCGTTTTGCAACATTCGGATCATCGCATCATAATCATAATGCAGATAACCGTTCGCATCCGCAATATAATAGTTCTTATCCGGCACCAGTGCAAAGTAAACATTCGGTTTGCCACGGTTAAAACAAGTCTCTAAGATATTGTTAAAACGATTGATTGCATCATTTACTGCCTTATCGGATAACTCCGTATCCAGCTTTGACAAAGTACCGTCTGCAAAGAAATATCCGCCGGCATCCTTCTGTTGATAGAGGTACTTGTTTGTTACCGCCTTGATGCTACGGAAGAAGTCCCTTGCCGGGAACTGATCGAGCAGATATTTTTCCAGATACGAAAAGTAATTTGCCAGACGATATTCGTCCCCATTCGCTTCTGCTTTTTCTTTCATTTCGCTATAGCCAGCCAACTGTGTCAACGGTCGGCGTTCGGATACCGATATCTCAGCGTCCTTCTGTATTACGGAAATCAACGGAAGTCCGGTCAGAAGAACCAAGAATACAGCTGTAATAATGATATTTTTAACTTTCATTCTTCTTTCCTTTCCTTAGAATCTAAAATACAAGAACGGACTGAATGAACCATCCACCATGAAACCGGTCGCCATCAGGATAATCAAAATAACAAACACAGGCTCCAGTACCAGTAACACCTTCGCACCAACCTTCGTTGCCTGTAACTTTCCGATGCACCACTTCACCAGCGGTGTCGAGAGTACTGCTGCAATCAGCAGAAGACCTGCGTAGCTTACCAGATAATACAAGGTCTTCTCATCCGTCAGTGCAATGCCGCCCGCACCCACCATGCCGCCAAGATTCTCAAACACTTCCTTCATGCTGTCTGCATTAAAGATAACAAAGCTGATGTTGATGAAGAACAGCACATATACGGTGCGAAGTACACGTGGCAGTTTCTGCAAGAGCTTATCAAGGAAGAGTTTTTCCAGCAACAGGAACATTGCAAAATACAGTCCCCAGATGATAAAGTTCCACGAAGCACCGTGCCAAAAACCGGTCAGGAACCATACCACCAGCACATTGAAGAACCATCTGCCCTTGCTACAACGGTTACCGCCAAGCGGAATGTAGACATAATCGCGGCACCAGGTTCCGAGTGACATATGCCATCTACGCCAGAACTCTGCAATACTCTGGGAGATATACGGATAATTGAAGTTCTCAAGAAAGTGGAATCCGAACAATCTTCCAAGTCCGATTGCCATATCGCTGTAACCGGAGAAATCAAAGTAAATCTGCAACATGAATGCAATTGCACACAGCCAATAAGACAGCACGGAACGTTCTGTTTGCTCGGACAGCACCTTAATCAATTCAAACAACGCATCTGCTAACAGAATCTTCTTTCCAAGACCCACGCAGAAACGTGTAATACCTGCAGAAAAGTCCTCCAAAGTATGTTTTCTGCTATCAAGTTCATCCTGCACTGTCTGATAACGAACAATCGGTCCTGCGATTAACTGCGGGAACAGCGTTACGTATGCCATGAAACTGATTGGATTTTTCTGTACCTTTGCTTGTCCACGGTATACGTCAATCGTATACGATAGGATCTGGAAAGTATAAAAACTGATACCAATCGGAAGGCTCAAACTCAAAAGTCCTATCTTTGAATGAAACAAATCGTTTATGTTTGTAATAAAGAAATTACTGTATTTGAAGAAAC
This sequence comes from Lachnospiraceae bacterium, assembly GCA_045593785.1. Lineage (GTDB taxonomy): Bacteria > Bacillota > Clostridia > Lachnospirales > Lachnospiraceae > SZUA-448. The sequence goes on along the minus strand of JAZNXH010000079.1, from coordinate 3,037 downwards.
CAAGTGCCCCAAGTCCAAACACCAAAGAAGAAACCAGTGCGACCTTCGCCCACTTGGTGCCTCTTACTTTATCAATAATCAGGCCATGCAGATAGCCAAGGAATGCCGAACCCAGCATCAGGAAGGTATAAACCGGCTCTCCAAAGAAGTAAAATACCAGACTCGCAATCAGAAGCACTGCATTTTTCAATTTCCACGGCACTGCAAAATACAGCAGAATTACGATCGGTAAAAACCAATACAGGAATTGTACACTGGAAAAAATCATATTTCTATTATCTCCCTATTATCATTTGAAGTTCGGTGCGACATACCGTTCTCCAAATAACTCTTTATATAAATTCGACGCCGAATCCTATCGGACCCGGCGTCGTACATTATCCGTTCGGATTACTTATCTGTAGCAGAACATATCCGGATAGGAGAAGGTAACTCCACCCTGGAATGCCATAACAATATCATAACTCGAAGCCACACAGTATGCAACTACTCTTTCTGCCTCATCATAGTACAGAGTGTAATCTGCGGTGTCACCGTAGAGAGAAGTATCTACGCCAAGACCGAGTGCATCCATGAATGCATAGCAGTCAGCGCCTTCCGGCAGACGGAACAGGCCAAGTGCATACGGGTATGCGCTGCCTTCGGTACTATAGTCCACATAAGCATCTTCGTAACCGGTCGCATCAAAATCCTTAAAACCGAGTTTTTCTTTGGAAGTCTCATTGTAAGTTCCGTCGGTTGCCGCTTCAATGAAGCCACAGCCGGAAGCAACATCCCAGAACATGTCTTCCATCGTCTTACCTTCCAGAGGATTTGTTTTTACCGGAGGTACATAAGTTGCCGGGTCATAATTGTTAAATGCCTCAATCAAAGCATTTGCATTATGCTCGTCGCTCATAACGAAGAGAATCGTATTACCACGGATTGCAGTCTTTACTACATCGGCCTGTACACACATCCACTTAATCGGATTTGCATTTGCACGGATGTCATCTGCGAATGCCTGCACATCCGTACCCTCTGCCACGCGGAAGAAAGCAAGTTCAAATGCAGTAGAGCTCATCATCGGAGCAAAGTGGCTTGCTGCTACAAAGTCCTTATCAAATCCCTCATAACCAAGTACCCAGCCGGCTGCTTCCTTGTCAAAAATCTCTTCACTCATCATGAAGTTACCGTAGTTCTGACCGGAAAGTGCTACAACAGCGTTCTGCACATCAAGAATCGCTACATCATCTACCGGATCTTTCGCACTTGCATCAGGGGTTACTGCCTCTCCGTTGTCCGGAGTTGTTGTCTCGTTGTTATCCGGAGTCGCCGGTGCTTCCGTCGGAGTCGGGTTCTGGTTCTCGTCAGAACTATCGTTGTTCTTTCCGCCACATGCAACCAACGATACCAACATGGTTGCCATTAACATTGTTAATAATAATTTCTTCATTCTTATCTCCATTCCGGAACGCTTCCTTACGTTCCTTTTTGATTTCATTTTTTAGTTTTTCTTGCTTTCCAAGTGATAAGACGAGTCCCCCCTCGCTACCGTTCCAAATAATTATATATTTTTTTCATTTTTTTGCAAGTTATACATTTGTCCGCACGGAACACACATTTGCATAACAAAAGAACCGTTCAACGAACGGTCCTTCGCACTTATGCTGTCTTATTTGTCTTATCCTGCATCGATTGAAACCCTGTTTCCAAAGCTTCAACTCTTGTCTTCATCTCGTCTTTCTCTTTTTCAAAGTCCAAGATATTATCTATCTTTTCCGCCAACATCACATGTCCTTCCGCAAGTATCTGGATATGCGGCCTTATCTCGTTCTCAACCACCAGCTGAAGGTTGGTTACGTCTTCCTTCAGTTCTGCTACATCTTCCTTCAAAACTGCTACGTCTTCCTTCAGTTCCGCTACGTCTTCCTTCAAAACTGCTACGTCTTCTTTCAGTTCTGCTACGTCTTCCTCCAACCGTTCAAGACGTCCATCAATTCCGTCTAGCTTAGTTAAGATCAACCTTGTATCTTCGCTCATGTCTTCCCCCCTCTCATAAATCGAACAAACCCCAAATAATACGACAACTTTGTACACAAATAATAGCGCGAAACGCACCTTTTTACAAGCACAATCGTTCGACAAAAAACGTCATAACTTTTAGAAAATAATAGAGGAACGGAACCCCATCCCTCTAAAACAACTCATTTCTACACACATCTTTGACAGCAGATGACGGGAATCGAACCCGCCTCCTAAGCTTGGGAAGCTTATATTCTACCGATGAACTACATCTGCATGCACTTATTATAGCGCGCCGCATTTTTGAATGCAAGCGTAAATTTTCGCCACTGTTCGACGCAAATCATTCCGTTTTTTCCCTAGCCGCTGTCATTCCTTACTCAATTCTTCCCTTACATCATCAAGTGCTGCCCGTATCGTCTTATCCATATCAAAATACTTATAGCGCCCGAGCCGGCCCCCAAAACGCACCTTATCCTGCTTTGCAAGTTCCAGATACTTCGCATACAGTGCATCGTTTTTCTCGTTATTCACCGGATAATACGGAGCGTCCCCTTGCTTCCATTCGCACGGATATTCGCGGGTAATCACCGTCTTCTCCTGTTTCCCAAATGCAAAATGCTTATGCTCGATGATTCGTGTATACGGCACTTCACGCTCCGTATAGTTCACCACCGCATTGCCCTGGAAATTCACCTCATCCAGAACTTCCTCTTCAAAACGCAAGCTACGGTATTCCAGCGGACCATAACAAAAGTCATAATACTCATCAATCATACCGGTAAATACAACCACTACATCTGTAAAATCCTCTGAATGCTCATTGCGATACGCATAAAAATCCGTATCCAACAACACTTCACTACCGGCAAGAAGCTTCTCCACCAATTTCGTATATCCCTCCACCGGGATTCCCTGATAGCGGTCGTTGAAATAATTGTTATCATATACAAAGCGGAGCGGAAGACGGCGGATAATAAATGCCGGAAGTTCTAAGTCGGATCGTAGCCATGTCGTTCTGTGAGCCAAGGAG
>JAZNXH010000078.1:0-4503 GCA_045593785.1 Lachnospiraceae bacterium | reverse complement strand
AATGGTTATGGCTGCACTGCAGGATGAGACTTACGGCGTAATCAAGAGCACCAGCGAGATCGCAGCTGTTGGCCACCGTGTACTCCATGCAGGAACCAAGTACAGCGATTCCATTATCGTAAATGACGATGTTAAGAAAGTTATCAGAGAGTGCTTCGACTTAGGACCTCTGCATAACCCGGCTAACCTGATGGGTATTGAAGCTTGTGAAGAAGCTATGCCCGGAACCCCCAATGTAGCTGTATGGGATACCGGATTTGGTATGGCAATGCCCGAGAAGGCTTATATGTACGCTATTCCTCGTGAATACTATGAGAAATACAGCATCCGTCGTTACGGCTTCCACGGAACCAGCCATCTGTTTGTTTCCGGTGAAGTTCTGAAGTTTGCTGAGCTGGATCCCCAGAAGGGCAAAGTAATCGTTTGTCATTTGGGTAATGGTTCCAGTATTTCTGCATCTATCGGTGGAAAGTGTGTAGATACCTCCATGGGTCTGACTCCGTTGGAAGGTCTGATCATGGGTACCAGAAGTGGTGACGTAGATCCTGCTGTTGTACAGTACATTGCAAACAAAGAGGGAAAGAGCGTAGACGATATGCTTAATATCCTCAACAAGAAGTCAGGTGTACTTGGTCTGTCTGACGGTGTATCCAGTGACTTCCGTGATATCGATAAGGCAGCAAACGAAGGCAATGCAAAGGCAGATGTTGCCCGTGAAGCATTCGTTTACCGTGTGCTGAAGTATGTAGGTTCTTATATTGCAGCAATGAACGGCGTAGACGCTATTATCTTCACCGCAGGTGTTGGTGAGAACGACGGCGGAAAGCGTAAGCAGATCTGTGAAGGGCTTGCATATATGGGCATCACCGTAAATGATGAAGCAAATAAGCTTCGTGGCCAGGAAGTAGTAATCTCCGGTGCAGACTCCAAGGTTAAGGTTGCAGTTATCCCGACCAACGAAGAACTTGCAATCGCAAAAGAAACCCTTGCATTGATCTAATGAGACTGGATAAATTCTTAGCAGAAGCGGCAGGACTAACCCGGAAAGACGCAAAAGCAGTTCTCGGAAAAGGCCGTGTTACCATAAACGGTGAACTATGTAAATCCGGTGACCGGAAGTTGAGTGATGCTGATGTGGTTATGCTGGACGGAAAGCTTTTAAGTGCGCAGGAAGAGTTTCTCTACCTGATGTTGCATAAGCCTGCCGGTGTTGTGTCAGCTACCGAGGATAAGCGAGACAAGACGGTACTGGATGTGGTACGTGAGTGTGAGATGCAAGGACAACAGACCGGTGAGACTGAGCAAGCGGGTACGGATTTGCGTGTGTTTCGAATCGGAAACCGGGATATCGCTCCGGTTGGACGTCTGGACAAGGATACCGAAGGCTTATTGCTCATTACCGACGATGGCGAGCTTGCACATCGCTTACTCTCACCGAAACGTCATGTGGATAAGGTCTACTATGCGCGGGTGTCCGGTAAAGTACCGGAAGGAGCAGAGGAACGATTCGCAGAAGGCATCATGGTAGGTCAGGACTATCAGGCCATGCCTGCAGGACTTAAAGTTTTGTCGTATGATACGGAAACGGACGTAAGTGAAGTACATATTACGCTTCGCGAAGGAAAGTTCCATCAGGTAAAGCGCATGTGCCACGAGATTGGCTGTGAAGTGTTGTATCTCAAGCGTTTGTCGATGGGAAGCATTCAACTAGATGAGAATCTTTTGCCCGGTGAAGTAAGACGTCTGGCAAAAGAAGAAATAGAAAAACTTCGTGCTGATGTAGTCTGAAAAGAATTTATTTTATCGTAAAAAAGTCGTTGACAAAGTATCATGCAATCGATATAATATCTAAGTGCGTGAAAAGACTAAGATGGTTGCTCGGACATAAGCTTGTGTAAGGCGCTGTCTGACAAGCAGTCTGAAGCAATTTGACATGATATATTCGTTAAGGAGGTGGACTCGATGGGAGCTATTTGTCCGAAAAACAAACATTCTAAGGCAAGAAGAGACAGTCGTAGAGCAAACTGGAAGATGACTGCTCCGAATCTTGTAAAGTGCAGCAAGTGTGGCGCATTGATGATGCCGCACAGAGTATGTAAGGCTTGTGGATCTTACAACAAGAAAGAGATCATTGCTGTAGCTGAGTAATTATCTTATGAATCAGAAACCGGGAAGTCGTTTGACTTCCCGGTTTTTTGTTTCTATACTAATCTGCTTTCAAAGAATAGAAATTTACTAAAAGTTTTCCGTTCCAGTTAATTCGTCCGTTTTCACCGCTATAGGTTTTTCTCCATCCCTTTTGACGGGGAAGGCCTTGGAAGGTGTTTAGGGTAGTTGAACGTAAGCAGGTACCCGTGCAGTCAAAAGAACCACAGGTGCCGATTCCTTCCTGTCCGCAGTTTGTGCTTTCTACCCAGACAGATATCATAGCATCGGTTTCTACGATTTCATATAGATTAACAGGACATTCGGTGCTGTTAATGGTTCGCTCACCGAGGGGGATACTTTCGTCACGATCTATCATGCATTCGCTGTAGGAGCCGCTGATGCGTGGTCCGAGTAGAGTCAGCGCTTCATCAATATCAGAAGTTTCTCTGCCAATTAGATTTGAGTGCATGTAACCGTTAGAGAACTTATCGTTGACCGGTGCTGCAAACCAGTAATAGTAGAGGTTTCCGTTACGGGTATCGGTTAATCTTACATCCCATATACAGAATTGATCTCCGGTGGAAGAGATGTAGCGTACTTTTTCATACTTGCCGGCTTCAATACCGAGTCGGATTTGATAATGTAAGGAGGAATCTTCGTCGGTCATGGTTCCTACACTTTCAATCTCATCCAGAGAAGTAATTGCCCTCAAACTATATGGGTCGAAGGGCAATTTTGTTCCTTCTGCGGTTTTGGTATCTTTCTTGCCGCAGGTGCTACAGATTCTACTTTTTGTGCCGTCCGCCTTTTGGGTTGCATCGTTGTTGTAAACATATTCCCCATAGTTGTGCCCGGTTGCCGGAATTGTTGCGCCGGTGATGATGTTGCCGCAGTTAGTACAAATCTTGTCAACTTCTTTTCCGTCTTTGGTACAAGTGGGAGCAGCTTTTGTGGATTCGTCTGTGCCATAATTATGTCCGGTTGCGGGAATCGGTTCAGTGTAGCTGTCATTACATATACAGGTAAAGTGGGCTTCTCCGTCAGTTTCGCAGTCTGCGGCGACGGAAACACTATCTATGTACTCGTGTATATGAGGTATCTCTGTCGGAGTGGGCGTAGGAGTAGTGGTCGGAATCTCTGTGGGTGTTGCAGTTGGTTCCAAAGTTGCTGTAGGAGCAAGTTCCTCGACAGGAGGAATATCCGTCGGAACCGAAGTCTCAGGAATAGTGGTGGAGTCTGTTTCGGACGGCAAATCCGTTGCAATCGGATTATCTGTCGAAACCGGAGTTGGTGTCGGTGCATTTGGAATGTCAGCACTTTGGGTACACCCGACAAGCAGAAACAGTGAAAGTATCGTAACAGTAGTTGCAATCAGTAATGATTTCTTTTTCATATGAAATATTGTACCTTTCTTTATAGCCCTATTTTATCGAAACAGTGAGTTGATATATTCTGTAATTCTTGCAAGTCCATCTTCGCCCTGTGGTTGAGTTTGAAGCATTGTAAAATCAAACCAACTGACAGGACTTTTCTTTTCTGGTCGGAGTGCCGGTACAAAGCGTTCTTCTCTTTGGGGGAGGAAGGTACCTGCTTTTTTGACATAACAGGTAGCGGCAGTCGCCGCTTTCCTGCGAGATTTGTCTACTCCCTCTGCGACGCTTTTGTGCACGGCACAGTCTTCATAGGGAAGATAATAATAATCCTTGTAGTTATCAAAGAAGTATTTGAGTTCCCCGATATAGTAGGGGATGTGAATGGTCAGTTTGTTTTCCACAATCTCGAATGTGCCATAAGCGTGCTCATATCTGCCTGGCAAGATGCAGGGACAGGTAGGATAATCAAGTGTCGCGGTAAGTGCTGTATCGGTAAAACAGAAGTCTTCGTAGGACGTAACGCAACCGTTCAGTACCTGAAGTAACGGAAGCAGGCAGGAAATACGGATTAAGCCTTCTACATCTTCGGCGTTGTGAAGCAGGAGCAGATAAAGCAGAGCCTCCGACGGAGAACTTGGCATGGTGGCAAGTCCACTGTTGCGGGATACACTCAAAGGAGCGCCGTGTTTCATACGGTCGAACTGAGCCCGTCCGAGGTATTGTTTGTATATCTCGATTAACTGTCCGCCGTCGTACTGGTCTTTTCGTTCAATGCCGAGGAAACGTTCGATATCCTTCTGGCGACAACCGGAGAGCGACAGCAGAGCTTTGTGCGGCTTTACCATGCGGTAAAGATCTATCGAAGTGATGTCAAAGCAGTAATCCAGTTCATATTGGTGGCATTTTTTCTCCAGATAGGGAACATCGAAAGTGGAGCCGTTATAATGTACCAATACTTTATAATCTTTCAGAAAAGCAAAGA
>JAZNXH010000077.1:0-8640 GCA_045593785.1 Lachnospiraceae bacterium | reverse complement strand
GAAATAACTTGTCGAAAACGATTCATTATGATAAAATGCTAACGTATTATATGTTTGTCTGAATAATCTCAAAGATTCTTCAGAATAAAGGAGAAGACATGAGTGTATTTCCGTTGTTAATTATTTTGGTGATTGTTGCGATGTTCGTAATCGGCGGAATCGTAGCTTTGTGCCTGTATTTCAACGAGAAAAAGAAACAGCAGACATATGGAATGAATGGGAGGGCGTATCAGATGGATAACAATCAGGACATGAACCAACAGGAACAGCAGTTCCAGAATAACGAACAGGCTGTAAATCAGCAGGAACAACAGTTCCACCAGCCGTATCAGCCGGTACAGCAGCCGCAGTATCAGCAGAATCAGTACCAGCAGAACCAATATCAGAATCAGGCATATCAGCAGCCGTATCAGGGCATGGGACCGCTGTTGAAGACTGACAGAAGTCTGGTGAAGTTTATCATTTTCTCAATTCTTACTTGTGGTATTTACTCGATTTTCTTCTATACCGGAATTGCAGATGATATCAATCGTGTAGCATCCGGAAGAGATGGTAAGAAGACAACGCATTACTGCCTGATGACTTTCGTGCTTGCACCAATCACTTGTAGCATTTACGCATTTTACTGGTGGCACACCATCTCTGACCGTATTGGTGAAGAGGCTCGTGCACGTGGTATCTACACCGATTTCAGTGCAACCACATTCTGGCTGTGGCAGTTGGTAGGTGCTGTACTTTGCGGTATCGGACCGTTTATCTACATACATAAACTTTGTAAGGTTATGAATGAGATTAACTACAGTTACAATCAGTACGGAAGATAATTCTGTAAAAGTCGGTAGATCAGACCGGAGCGGATGTCGATGTGTACGATATCGGAACCGGTGAAGAGTCGGATAAAGTAAATAAGAAACAGTGCTGCAATCCCGATGGAGAGCAGCACTGTTTTTGTCTGCTTTTTCAGGGAAATCAGATGAAAATAATCTGCACACCACAAGAGAAATCCTGGTATGAGAAGATAGATTCCGGGGTGATAATAAAAGGCACGCCCGAAGCGTAACAACAAGACAGAGAAGAGTGCACGCGTCATCCCACAGCCCGGACAGGGGATGCCAAGCAGATAATCAAACGGACAGTGATAAAAGAACAGGAGACAGATACCTGCAAGAAAAAGATAAAAACACTTTTTGACGATATTATGTTTTTTGATCCACTCAGCCATATGTGCTCCCCAGTCCGTAAATTCTTCTGATATCATAACACAGACAGACCCAAAAGAGAAGAAGCGAAGATGAAAACACAGAGGAAAGTCGTATGGAACACGCAAAGAAACGTGAAAAATAAGAAATAAACAGTGACATTTTACAAGGAAATGTGATACGATATGATTTGAAGTTCACGAAACGCAAAATCTGCAAAACAGAGTATGAGGTAGAAACGAGGATAGAACCATGTCGCAGACGAGAAAACGTTATATGATACGGCTCATTGCAAGAAGCATTATTTTCTTGGTTTGTGCGGCTGTTTGCATCTGGAAGCCGGAGTCTTTCCGTGTGTTGGACGGATGGAACTTTTTTGATGGGATTACACCGTTTCACATATTGTGGGTAATCTGGTGTGTGGATATGTTCCTGCAGATTATTCCGATAAAGAATAGAGTAGCATTGGGATCACAGAAGTTGTTTGCGAACCGGTTCCGTCCCATCCGTGACAAAATCAACTATCAGGCGCTGAAAGACTATGTTATCTCTACGACACATTCGGCATTGATGGTTCTGGTGTTATGGGTGCTGCTGATTACAGCAATCGGAATCCTGTATTTTACCGGAGTAATCGGAAAGCCGATAGTGTTTACCATTTCCGTGGCATTTTATGTGTGTGATTTGATTTGTGTACTAATCTGGTGTCCGTTCCGCTTGATTATGAAGAACAAATGCTGCACAACCTGCCGCATTTTCAATTGGGATCATGTCATGATGTTCTCACCGTTGATTTTTCTGGGAGGCTTTTATTCCATCTCACTTCTGGTGATGGCATTCCTTGCACTGATTGTATGGGAAGTCTGCATTATGCTGTATCCGGAGCGGTTTTGGGAGATGACCAATGTGGCACTGAAGTGTTCCGAGTGTACGGATAAGCTTTGCACGCAGTATTGTCAGAAGCTTCGCAAGGAGAAAAATCAGTAATTCCGGGCGCGTGATTCGAACTGTTCGTAGAAGGATGCATCCGGGTCATAAGGTGTAAAGAAAAAGTCACGCAGAAAAGCACTGGTGATGGCAGTCAGTGCCTCGTGTCCGTCGGCAGCAGCGAGTCGGGCTACGGTAGCATTGACGATGGAGTTCCAGCGAATCAGATAGGATTCATAGTAGCGGATGCCGGGAATACCGAGCCAGTTTTTAATCTTGGTTTTGGGTGTATCCGTGCAGGGGCATTCGTGGATTTGTAACAGGTATTGGACGCTGTCTTCCGTGATGAGACGGGCAAGCGGAAATAGTCTGCAAAGACCTGGGCGGTATGCATGGATGCTGCATCTGCCGTTTTCCAGCAGAAACGGACAGGAACCGCTGTCCGGAGTGAAATTCAGGTGGGGCAGCAATAGCCCGTTAACCGGAGACAAGGCCACCAGCTGACGGCTGTAAAGTTGTTCGAAGGTCAATCCAAGAGCCTGTGCCAACTGCCAGATATCATAAGGGTCGAGCGTAATAGTATCCTCTGCAAAACGGCAACAGGAAGAAGATCCGTTACAACTGTCACAGCCGATACGGATCATGTCGTTATGGGTAGAAAGAGTTCCATTGGATATTTCATCAAGATTGACTTTGTGTTGCATGGTACGCCTCGCTTAGAAGAATGAAATCAAATCAATTCCTGTACATTGTAGCAGTAGGACACAATTTGTGTCTACTGCTTTTTTTCTTTATAGGAAATTGCGTCCTATAAAGTTGCTATAGATAGGGCTTGTGTGCAACAACAAAAGAGAGTATAATTACTCTGTCAAATTATATTCAGAAACAATGGTAACATGAAAAGATATATAAAGGAGAAACGCTGTATTGATTGACAAAACAGCGGTATGTGTGTGAAATGAAGAACAAAAGGATGAGTTCTGCTATTACAACAGCAGTCTTGCTTGTAAATCTCATATGCGTCCTATTTCTTTATCTGGTTGCGAATACAACGATGACGGCGCTGATGAAAAAATCGGCATTGGAAAATCTGCATGCATCATTGAAAGTACAGACCGAGATTACCAATGAGTATATCCGCCATCAGGAGGATATGCTGACGATATACAGTGATTCGGATATTGTACGTGAATTTTTGAAGAATCCGCAGGACGAACAGAAGCGACGCGCAGCGCAGGAATACACCGAGCGATATTATGACCGTCTGGATAACTGGGAGGGTCTGTACATTGCGGAATGGGACACCCATATTCTCGTACATTCTGATCCGGATGCAGTTGGGTTGGTAACGCGTGAGGGTGAATATCTCTTGCAGCTTCAGAACGCCATGACAAGCCGGAACGGACTGTACAATGCGGGTATTATCGTGTCGCCGGCATCCGGGCAGCTTATCCTGTCACAGTATTGTCCGGTGTTTGACGAAGATGGTACCACAATTCTCGGCTATGTCGGCGGCGGACCGTTGGCAGAGGAGTTGAAGGACTTCCTGGCTTCCGCGAAGAACAGTGATGCGGCTACGTACTATCTGATCAATGTGGCAAGCCGTATGTATATTTTTGCAAAAGAAGAGTCGCTGATGGCGACAGAAATAAAAGATCCCATGCTTCTGGATATAATTCGTTCTTTGGAGCAGGATAAACAGTTACAGTTTGGTGAAACCGAGTACATAGACGAGGAAGCAGGAAATTCGATTTCTGTATTCCGTAATATTGCGGAACATGGTTGGGCATTGGTGGCTTGTAACAGTGAAGCGAATATCTATGCCGATGTAAACCAGAACATGGTGCTTCTGGCACTGATTTGTATTGCATTTGAGATTTTGGTTGTTGTTCTCTCGCGGATTTGTATCATGTACAATACTCGTCCGATGAAGCATATCCGGGATGCGATTACGCAGCTAAAAGAATTAAAGTTAGACAAGAATTCGGAACTGGATCAGTATATCAATACCTCGAGTGAGATCGGAGAGATTGCGACTGCAATTGATTCGCTTTATGATTCCATAGGGGATATGCTGGAAGCAGAGAAAGAAAAACAGGCAGTGATTGCAGCAGGAGAGTCCAAAGCACGATTCCTTGCCAGTATGTCACACGAAATCCGTACGCCGATTAATACAATTATCGGCATGAATGAGATGGTTCTGCGTGAGAGTCAGGATGGTATCATCCGGGAGTATGCGTTAAGCATCAAGAGAGAAAGTCAGTTGCTTCTCGGACTGGTGAATGATGTATTAGATTTCTCTAAGATAGAAGCAGGTAAGCTAAAAATCGTTGAAAAGGTATATGAGCCGGCATATATGTTGTACGATACGGTATTGGCGATGATGCCGCGCATCCGTGAAAAGAATCTTGAGTTAACCAGAGAAATCGACAAAGATATCCCGAAGTGGCTGAAGGGGGATGAAATCCGTATCCGCCAGATCCTGAATAATCTGTTGTCCAATGCGGCGAAATATACGGAAAAGGGCAGAATTATCTTCCGGGCAGAAGGGGAACAGCGTAGCGATGCTTATTGGCTTACGATTTCTGTGATTGATACCGGAATCGGAATCCGTCAGGAAGAACTGGAGTCGGTATTTGAGAGCTTCAAGCGTCTGGAACTGGACAAGACACATTATATCGAGGGTACCGGTCTCGGCCTGAATATTACCAAACAGCTGGTAGAGAATATGGGTGGTACGATTCAGGTAGAAAGTGAGTATGGCAAGGGAAGCCGGTTTACGGTATCGCTGCCGCAGGGTCTGGTACAGGAAGACGAAGACACATTACAGGAAGACAAGAGTGAAAACAGCGATACGGAGTATCTCTGCCTGCCGGATGCTAAGATTCTTGCCGTAGATGACAACAAGATGAATCTTACGGTTCTGAAGGCGTTGCTGAAGCGTTCCCAGATGCAGATTGATACGGCAACCAGTGGTGAGGAATGCATCAGCATGTCCCAAAAACAAAAGTATGATTTGCTTTTGATGGATCATATGATGCCGGGTATGGATGGAATACAGACAATGCATGCCATCCGTGAAGATGCAGACAATCCGAACCGGGAAACTCCGATGGTTGTGTTGACCGCCAATGCAATTGCAGGGATGGAAGAAATTTATCTGGCAGAAGGCTTTGTAGGATTCCTGACAAAACCGATTGATGTAAAACGTCTGGAAACAACGATTAGCGGATGTCTGTCAAAAGAATAATCAAAGAAGCAAGGTGATTTGTATGGAAATCAGATTACAGAACCTGACGAAGAAATTTCCGAGCAGGGATAAGAAAAACAAAAATGACGTAATTGCAGTGAATGATTTTAATTTTGAGATACCGGACGGAACTTTGGTGGGACTTCTTGGCCCTTCCGGTTGCGGAAAAAGTACGGCGCTCAATCTGATCTGCGGTCTGTTAAAGCCGACCGAAGGACAGGTGTTCTTCGGTGACGATGATGTGACACAGCTCCCGCCGGAGAACCGTGGTATCGGTGTGGTATTCCAGAACTATGCATTGTATCCGCATCTGACGGTACGACAGAATATCCTGTTCCCACTGCAGAATCTCAAGGGCAAAGATAAGCTGACGAAAGAACAGATGGAAGAACGTTGTCTGGAGGCTGCCAAGCTCGTACAGATAGAAGAACTCATGGACCGCAAACCGAACGAACTCTCCGGCGGTCAGCAGCAACGTGTGGCGATTGCGCGTGCGCTTGTGAAGATGCCGAAGGTATTGTTGCTGGACGAGCCGCTGTCGAATCTCGATGCAAGACTGCGTCTTCAGACCAGAGAAGAGATCCGAAGAATCCAGCGTGAGACGAAGATAACGACTATTTTTGTCACCCATGATCAGGAAGAGGCAATGAGCATCTCTGATTTGATTGTGGTGATGAAGGACGGTGTGCTGCAACAGATCGGAAAGCCGCAGGATGTATACGACAATCCGGTGAATCTGTTCGTTGCCAAGTTCCTCGGAACCCCGCCGATCAATGTGTTCGAAGGCAGGATACAGGACGGTCAGCTGTATATCGGGGAAGAAGCAGTGCTTGCAGTACCGGAGCAGGAAGACAGGGAAGTATATGTCGGTATTCGTCCGGAAGGGTTTGAGTTAAAAGAAGATGGTGCGTTTTGTTGTGAACTGTGCGGTGTGGAAGTAATGGGACGCGATATCAGCGTAGTATCCGCACATCCGGCCTCCCAGAGTCCGTTCATCCGTTCCATCATCAGTGCGGAAAACAGCGTGAATGTTACCGCAGGTACGGTACGCTTCAACCTGAAGCCTGCCAAGGTGCATCTGTTTGACCGTAAGACAGAGCAAAAAGTGTGATTCACTGAGAGGCATTGCATATATGATAAAGAAGAACTTTGTATTAAACAACCACCTGAAGGGCTGGCTGTATCTCTTGCCTGCAATCCTTTTTTTAGGTGTATTTATGGTATATCCGCTGGTGGATGTATTTGTATATTCCTTTGAAGAAGGATACAATTCTGCATCCCAAACCTTTTTTGGAATCGGTGGATATAATTATTCTTATGTACTGCACGACCCGTATTTTCTGCAGGCATTAAAAAACACTTTTATTTTGGTCGTGATTACCGTACCGCTTTCTACGATATTGGCAATTCTGATTTCGGTAGGCCTAAGTTCCATCCGCCCGCTCCGCAATCTGTTCCAGACCGTGTATTTTCTGCCTTATGTTACGAATACCTTGGCAGTTGGTCTGGTATTCATGATTTTGTTCAAGAAGACGGCGTATTCGGACGGATTGATTAACCTTGTAATCAAGCTGTTCGGCGGCAATGCGGTAGACTTTATTGACGGGCCGTACTGGGCAAAGATGTTTGTGCTTTGTTTTTATACCATCTGGGTGGTACTGCCGTTTAAGATTCTGATTCTGACCTCGGCGATTTCATCTGTGAATCCGGTATACTACAATGCGGCACGCGTTGACGGTACCTCTAAGGCACGTACGTTTTTCCGTATTACCCTGCCGATGATCTCACCGATGATTTTTTATCTGATTATTACCGGCTTTATTGGTGCATTCAAGGCATACAGCGATGCGGTAGCATTGTTTGGAACTAATCTGAATGCTGCTGAGATGAACACGATTGTAGGCTATGTATACGATATGCTGTATGGCGACAGTGGCGGATATCCGTCGTACGCGTCTGCAGCGGCGATTATTTTATTTGTAATTGTATTGACGATTACCTGCATCAACCTTCTGATCAGTAAGAAGAAAGTGCAGTACTAATGCGGACATGTATGCTTTGCCACAAAACATGCTATGGACGATAATATGGAGCGAAAAACATGACAGATTTTGAACGAATCGAACGGAATGCAAAACTGCGCCAGAGAGTTGGTTCCGGGGTTACGTACCTGTGCCTGACCATCTGGGGTCTGATTGTACTGTTTCCGTTTTATTGGATGATATTGACTTCGGTCAAAAGCTATGGGGCATACAACTCGGAATACATTCCGAAGTTCATTACGCTGTCCCCGACGTTTGAAAACTATAAAGAAGCATTTACTGCAGTACCGCTGGCAAAGTATTTCCTGAATACGCTTGTGTTTACAGTGGTGACAACCGCAATTATGCTGGTAGTAATTACACTTGCGGCATTTGCCTTTGCGCGTTTGGAGTTTGCAGGGAAAAATCTTGCGTTTGTATTGCTGCTCTCTCTGATGATGATTCCGAACGAATTGGTAATCATTACGAACTTCGTTACGATTACGGAACTCGATATGAGAAATACTTTCCCCGGTCTGATTCTTCCTTCGGTGATGTCGGTATTTTATCTGTATCTGTTGAAGGAAACGTTCGAGCAGATACCGGATGCATTGTATCGCGCAGCAAAGGTAGACGGTACTTCAGATTTTAAGTACCTGTGGAAGGTTATGATACCGATTGCAAAGCCGACGCTCATTACCATCACAATCCTGAAAGTAATCGAATGCTGGAACTCTTATGTGTGGCCGCGTCTGATTACGGACGATGTGAATTATTATCTGGTATCGAACGGCATTCAGGAAATCCGTGAGAATGGTTTTGGACGGGAAAATGTTCCGGCGATGATGGCAGCAGTAGTGGTAATATCCTTACCGTTGATTGCTCTGTTCTTAGGTTTTCGAAACAAGGTCATGGAAGGCGTATCCAGAGGAGGGCTGAAGGGATGAGAAGAGGAAAGAGATTTCGCAGCCCGAAGGCAGTTGCCCTGTGTCTGTTACTGTGTATCACTGCAGGAATGCTGACCGGCTGTCACGGAAGAGAAGGTCTCGAAGCGTTTGTGATGCCGGAAGCGTTTGACATGACGCGGGATTATGAGATTACGTTCTGGGCAAAGAACGATACCAACCGTACCCAGACTGCGATCTATGAGAAGGCGATTGCGGACTTTGAGAATTTATATCCGAACATTGACGTAACCTTGCGTCTGTATACGGATTACGGAAAGATTTACAATGACGTTATT
>JAZNXH010000076.1:0-4962 GCA_045593785.1 Lachnospiraceae bacterium | reverse complement strand
TGCACAATGCATCACGGCACGACCATCCAGATAACGGTTCTGAATGGATTCGAGTCCGATCAGACCGAATTTCTCTGACATACCATACTGAGTAATCATTGCACGGCCAAGTTCTGTTGCTTTCTCAATATCATTTGATGCACCGGTAGTTACCGTATCAAAGAAGAGTTCTTCTGCTGCACGTCCGCCATAGAGCATCGTAATCCGCGCAAGCAGTTCATCTTTGCTCATGAGATATTTTTCTTCTTCCGGCACATGAAGCACATAACCGAGTGCTCCCATAGTACGTGGTACGATGGTAATCTTTTGTACCGGCTCTGCATTCTTCTCCAGCGCGGTTACCAGAGCATGTCCTACTTCGTGGTATGCAACAATCTTCTTCTCCTCCGCACCTAAGATGCGGTCTTTCTTTTCTTTTCCGGCAAATACTGTCTCCACAGACTCAAAAAGATCGTTCTGTGTTACCGTTGTTCTGCCTTCCTTTACTGCAAGGATTGCAGCTTCGTTGATGATATTGGCAAGATCGGAACCTACCGCACCGGAGGTAGCCAGTGCAATTGCTTCCAGGTCAACCGAATCATGCATCAGGACATTTTTCGCATGAACTTTGAGCGTATCCAGACGACCCTTCAAATCCGGTTTATCTACGATAATACGACGGTCAAAACGACCCGGACGAAGCAGTGCCTTATCAAGAACTTCCGGACGATTCGTCGCAGCTAAGATTACGATACCCTTTGATGTATCAAAACCGTCCATCTCAGCAAGAAGCTGATTCAGCGTCTGTTCACGTTCTTCGTTACCGCCACCATAGACAGAATCACGGCTTTTACCGATAGCATCAATCTCGTCAATAAACACGATACAAGGTGCCATGCCCTGTGCCTGCTTAAATAAATCTCTTACACGGGATGCACCGACCCCGACAAACATCTCAACAAAATCCGAACCGGACAGTGAGAAAAACGGTACCTTAGCCTCACCGGCTACTGCCTTTGCCAACAAGGTTTTACCGGTTCCGGGCGGTCCGACAAGCAAAGCGCCCTTCGGGAGCTTCGCACCGATTTTGGTATATTTCCCGGGATTGTGCAGGAAGTCAACCAGCTCTGTTACAGATTCCTTCGCTTCCTCCTGACCTGCGACGTCCTTAAACGTCACGCCGGTTTCTTTTTCTACATATACTTTTGCATTGCTCTTCCCAACACCCATCATGCCGTTTCCGTTTTTCATAATCATACGGAACAGGAACCACATTACCAGATAAATCAATGCAAACGGCAGCACCCAATTCATAATAATATCAAGAATCGTAGTGCTCTTATCTACGACTTCGGACGCATATGACACTCCATGCTCGTTAAGCATCGGAAGAAGCTCATCATCGTAGTAAATAATGCCGGTATAGTAGGTAACCGGAATCGTGCCTTCTTTCTGTGTTTTCGGTGATATCAATATACGTTCATAATCATACTGAATGAGTACTTCTTTTACCTCATTGTTCTCTACCATCTCCACAAACTTTGCATAAGTGATTTCCTGATAGGAAGCCTGTTGCAATTTTGCGGTCATAAAGGAAAACAATGCATATAACACCAATGCTCCTGCAAGGCAGAGCAGCCAAATGGGCATCGGTTTTTTGTCGTTGTTATTGTTGTTATTGTTATTATTGTTGTTCGGTTGATTGTTTCGGTTGTTATCCATTCAAATACCTTTCTGTCTTACTTATGATAAAGACGCTTTGTCTGATACTGCGGTTCGCAAGTCACATTCACACCCAGTTTACGGAAGGTCTCCTGATCAACCTGCGCCAG
The DNA here is from genome assembly GCA_045593785.1 of Lachnospiraceae bacterium. Taxonomy (GTDB): domain Bacteria; phylum Bacillota; class Clostridia; order Lachnospirales; family Lachnospiraceae; genus SZUA-448. The sequence goes on along the minus strand of JAZNXH010000076.1, from coordinate 3,151 downwards.
AATTACGCTGGAGTGCAATTCCAGACCGCGCAGCTTCGACAACTGATCCAACGCAATCCGTGCATCTTCGTGTCCGGTCGCTGCACAGATAGAGAGTGCAATTAATACCTCGTTGGTATGCAGACGCGGATTGTGGTTGCCAAGATGATTTACTTTCAGATCCTGCAACGGTTCCAACACCTCTCTTGCCATGAGCGGCGTTGCATCATCAATTCCGCCAAGTGCCTTGAGTGCATTCAGCAACAGCGCAGAACACGGTCCCATCAAGGTGGAATTCTTACCGGTGATAATCGTTCCGTCTGCCAGCTGGATTGCAGCTGCCGGCGCACCGGTGGCTTCTGCTTTCTTCATGGCTGCACCAATCACCGGACGATCTTCTTCGGTGATGCCTGCCTGACGCATCAACACTTCAATCTTTGCAACCGACTCTTCATCGCATAAACCTTTTCTGTGTTCACAACGGGTATTGTAGTAACGGCGGATTACTTCATCCTTCGCCGCCTGACAAACGGCTTCATCATCCACAATACAATTACCCACCATATTAACACCCATATCCGTCGGTGACTTATACGGACAGGTTCCGAAAATCGTCGCAAACATCGCTTCCATAACCGGGAAGATTTCTACATCACGGTTATAGTTCACAGCGGTTTTTCCGTAGGCTTCCAGATGATACGGGTCAAGCATGTTTACATCATTCAAATCTGCGGTTGCTGCTTCATATGCAATATTTACCGGATGCTTCAGCGGAAGATTCCAGATCGGGAAAGTCTCAAACTTTGCATAACCGGCCTTAATGCCGCGTTTGTGCTCATGATAGAGCTGAGACAGACAGGTTGCCATCTTACCACTGCCCGGACCCGGTGCAGTCACTACAACCAGCGAACGGGTCGTCTCAATATAATCGTTCTTACCAAAACCATCATCGCTTACGATTGTCTTAATATCCGACGGATATCCCGGAATGGAATAATGACGATATACCTTGATACCAAGGGTAGCCAATCGTTTTTCAAATGCAGTTGCTGCCGGCTGGGATGCGAAACGTGCCAGTACCACACTGCCCACGTACAATCCAATCTCACGGAAGGCATCAATCAGACGTAACACATCCAAATCATAGGTAATACCAAGATCACCACGCTGTTTGTTCTTCTCAATATCCGCTGCGTTGATAACAATAACAATCTCTGCCTGATCTTTCATCTGAAGCAGCATATTCACCTTACTGTCCGGTTTGAAGCCCGGAAGCACTCTGGATGCATGGAAATCATCAAAAAGTTTACCGCCAAACTCCAGATACAGCTTACCACCAAAAAACTCAATGCGCTTGCGGATATGCTCCGACTGCATCTTAATATATTTTTCATTATCAAAACCGATTCTGCTCATTTTTCCTCCACCCGCGGGCCATCCTCTGCCGGTCCGCCACATCTGTAGTATCTATCAGATATTCTCAATCAATTTTACCCAAGGGATGTAACTTGCCAGGGTTTCTCTAAGCGTTTCCTCTTTTACATTCCGAAGAGACGGATAATGCACACAAACTGCCTCTTTTTTCGTGCGTTCCTTCAGTCGTTTCTGAATCAGGCTGCCATCCGGATCATAGATCAATTGCACTTCCATGTCCTGTAGTAAAGCTTCTATCCTTGAGAATGCACAGGATAATTTCAACATATTCATATCCGTCTCATATATCTCGATTTTGGAATCCGGAGACAGATATAAGAGTTCTTCGATATGATATCCCATGCCAAGTCCATAGATAATATACGTATCTGCCGGTTTTTCCGTCCAACGCTTTGCCAAAAGAAATGCTTCCTTGGAAACATTGCCATTGCTGTGCAGATATAAATCTCTGCCTTCGCGGTCACGGATTGCTACCGTCATCCGTCCGGAAGAAGTGAATTCCACCCGGTACCCTTCTTCCAATAATTGCTCCGGATTCAACGGTTCCTCCAGAAGTGCCGTTACATTTGCGAGACACCGTTTCGTATCATCTGTCTGCGGCAAATGGCTCCTAAGACCGGCTTCAAGTTTTTCTTTCATCAAAGCGGTACGTTTTGCATACGCGGCATCATCGTACTCCATGTAATCTTCTTTGTTCAGAATCAATTCCTGAATGCTGTATAAGAAGGTCAACAGCTGCATCTCGAACAAATCTGCCAAAAGTACATAGTCTTTTTTCTTCTTGGTCTGCAACAATCCGGTCAACATCTCAGCTACTGACGCATCCGAAACCGCTGCAAAATACTCTCGGTCCGAAAAAATAGCTTCCGAGATGTCGCGTAACTGGTCGATTGCCTGTGCCGTAAGTCCGAGTGCCTTGTCATACTGCTGTTCGCGGTAATACTGCAAGGCAATTTCTGTCCGGCGGATTAACTCTGTATTCTGTTCAAATATCGCGCGAATATTCTCTCTCATATTCCATCCATTCTGAGAACATCTGTAACGTCCTCTATCCTTTTAAGCCCAATCATCCATGATTGTCTTCAAAATCACATCAATGATCTGTCCTATCATTCAGACATATTCTTCTAATTTGCGTTCAAATTCCATAGCAGACGTTTCATCTCCGAGTGCACGTTTGCAACGAACCAAGCCTTCCAGCGGTAATTTTGTTCCGTAACGCAGACTCAGTACCGGCTCGGTCTCAAACGCCGCATTGTAATACCAGATACAGCTCTCTGCATATTCCTCTCTTGCTTCGTAATGTACTCCGAGCAAGGTGCAGATTTCTGCCGGCGGATTGCCTGTCGCAACTGCTTTCAGGACTGCCTTGAAAAATCCCTCTGTATCCTGTCGCGCCTCGGCTGCCTTTGCCAATACGCAAAGTGCTTCCGTCACGCCCTCGGCTTCCGTATCCGGGGCCTCTAAAACCGTTGTAAAATAGTCTTCCGCATTCACAAAGTCACTGTCTTTCCCTGCGATGAATAATTCCCTCGCGTACATCTTCCGCAGTTTCTTCGATAGTCCGCCCTGCGTCTGAATCGTCTTCTGCATAATCTCAAAATCTCTTGTTCCATGCGGACGCTCCGGCATATGAATAATGGCAATATCGCTGTCGTAGATGACAGGCTCCCTGCGCACCGATTCATGCAGCGGGTCTTCCCATACGAACTCGCGCAGGCGCTTGTAGAGCTTCGGT
>JAZNXH010000075.1:0-10422 GCA_045593785.1 Lachnospiraceae bacterium | reverse complement strand
GAAAGTGCCAGATACGAATCCCTTTCAAACTCTGCTTCGGTTTTTAACTGATTCAATTCATCCAAAGAGGCTTCCAGATACGCTTCGTTCGTAATAGTAAGTTCTTTTGCCAGTTCATACCGTTCCAACAAAGAATTATCGTACTCCGCAATCTTACTGCGATACTCCATCCGGTTCAAAAGATCTGCCAATCCGTTTGAATTGACAAGAATATCCCAGACGGATTCATTGCCGTTTTCATACAGATAACGGATACGCGCCTTCATCGTCTCATACTGTTCGTTTTCTGCCACGATGGCATCTGCCAACTCCTGACGCACCTGTTCCAGATTCTCTTCCTTTTCCGCTATCTGCGCTTCTAACGATTCCAGATGCTCGGTTACAGCTGCCAGTTCCATATCCAATTCTTCGATATACGCAGTAATATCATCGATACTTGTCTGCAGTTGATCCAAAGTGTTCTGCATCTCCTGCTTATGCGTCTCGTATTCTTCTTTTCTGGCCTCAGCATCCTCCAGCATCTGTTCAAGCTCTGCCTTCTTTTCCTGAGATTCTTTAATTTTTTCTTCAAAGGTCAATGCGGATGCCGGAACATAAGCCCGAACCATCGAGCCGAGTGCACACAGCACTAACATAAACACAACTACTTTTTTAATTCTTCTCATCGTACTCCAAATCTTCTGTACTCTGCGGTACTAATTGATTTTTTGCAATTGTCTGCTTGCAGTTACATAGCTTCCGAGAAAGCCGATTCCTAATCCAATCAACAACGACAACGGAATCAATGCGGAAAAGATTGCCGCACTGTCCACGAACTGAAATGTTGCAAATGCGCTGTAGAAACGCTCTGCAATATATTCAGTAAGATTCTGATACATTACACCCAGTAACAACAGCGGCAGAATCGATCCAATTACCCCAAGAAGAATCCCTTCTACAATATACGGTCCCCGGATGAAGTAATCCGCTGCGCCGATTAACTTCATAATCGATATTTCTTCTTTTCGGACAGAAATGCCCATCGAAATGGTCGTTCCAATCAGGAACATCGCAACCGCCAGCAAAATCAAAATAATCGCAAGCGACAGATAACTCACTACACGGTTTACTCCTTGTAATGTGTCTGCCAATTCCCGTGAACTGTTCACCTGCCGAACCCCATCAATTCCATGCAAATAAGCAGTCACAGCTTCCTGATATTCTACTTTATCCGTATATACCGTATAGGAAGCGGAATCTGCCAGCGGATTGTCCGTACCAAAGCTTGCTGCCAGTTCTTCTGTCAGAAACTCTGCTTTATAATTGTTCCATGCATCTTCTGCGGACAGGTACTCAATTCGCTCTACCATATCATTTTTCAGAATTTCCTGTCCAATCAGATCAATTTTGTCTTTGTCTGTACCCTCATCAAAAAATACTGTAATACCTACCGTACTCTCCGCTTCTACCAGCATCTGTTGAATATTTGCCAGCAAGAAATAAAAAATGCCAAACAGGAACAGGCATGCCGTCATCGTTCCGATGGATGCCAACGAAAACATACGGTTACGTCCAAGATTTTTAATTCCCTGACCCAGACTATAGAATAATGTTTTCAGCTTAAACATTCTTGTATCCGCCCTTTTGTGTATCACTGACCATATGGCCTTTGTTCATGTAAATCACTCGCTTTTGCATCATATCAACGATTTCTTTGTTATGGGTTACAACAATTACCGTGGTTCCCCGTCGATTTACTTCTTCTAACAGTTTCATAATTTCCCACGAGTTTGCAGGGTCCAGATTTCCGGTCGGTTCGTCAGCAAGAAGAATCACCGGATTATTCACCAGTGCACGTGCCAGCGCAACCCTCTGTTGCTCACCACCGGAAAGTTCTGCCGGGTATGCGCGTAACTTTTCCGAGAGTCCGACAACGGACAGCACTCTTGGCACCTGTCGCGCAATCTCTCTTGCCGGAACTTCGATTACCCTCTGTGCAAATGCTACATTCTCATAGACGCTTCTATCCTGCAACAAACGGAAGTCCTGGAAAACCACACCGATTGTCCGGCGATATTTCGCCACATTATACCGACGCATCCTTCCCAAATCCCGTCCGTTGATAAAAACTTTTCCGGACGTCGGCTTAATCTCACGCAGCATCAATTTAATCAATGTAGACTTACCGGAACCACTGTTTCCGACGATAAATACAAATTCCCCTTTTTCCACACGGAAACTGACGTTGTTCACTGCATGGACATCGCCTTTGTAATCTTTACAAACATTATCAAACAGAATTACCGGCAAATCTGACTGCTGTTCCCGCGTTTCATCCAAATCAAATCCCATATCAGAACTCCTGATTTTCCAAATACTTCATATACTTTACAACCATAAGCGCAATCTTAAAGGTAATTGCATCTTCAAACACTCTAAGATCCAGATTAGTACTCTTCTGCAGTTTATCCAACCGGTACACAAGTGTGTTACGATGAATATACAACTGACGCGAAGTCTCGGAAACATTGAGACTGTTTTCGAAGAATTTGTTGATGGTTGTTATCGTCTCTTCATCAAAATCATCCGGGGACTTCCCATCAAAGATTTCTTTAATGAACATCTTACAAAGCGGCATCGGAAGCTGATAAATCAGACGGCCGATTCCCAGATTGTTATATGCCACTACGTTGCGCCCGCCATAGAATATCTTTCCTACATCGAGCGCAATCTTTGCTTCCTTATAGGAACGCGATACATCCTTAATCTCGTTCACAATCGTACCATATGCAACATGTACCTTAGACAAAGCCTCTGTGTTCAGCATATCAACAATGATATGTGCTGTCTTGTTCAGATCCTCATAATCCTCATTTGCCTTTAATTCTCTGACAAGAATAATATATTTTTCATCCACAGCCGTAATGAAATCCCGGCTCTTGTCTGCAAACAGGCTTCTTACGGTTTCCAAAGCATTGGTATCCTTCTCATGCTTTGTCTCAATAATAAATACCGAGCGGCGCATCTCTGTCTCGATATGTAACTTCTTTGCACGGTTATAGATATCTACCAAAAGAAGATTATCCATCAACAAACTCTTGATAAAGTTGTCTTTATCATAGCGTTCTTTGTAAGCAACCAACAGATTCTGGAGCTGGAATGCAGCCAGCTTACCAACCATATATACATCATCGCTGTCGCCCTTCGCTAAAATCACATACTCTAACTGATGTTCATCAAACACCTTGAAAAACTGGAAGCCCTGCAACACCTGACTGTCTGCCGGAGAATCAACAAATGAAAGTACCGCACTCTCATACTCACTTCCAATCATTAGTGTAGACGCAAGTACCTTTCCTTCCGTATCCATAACGCACAAATCAATTCTTGAAATCTGGCGTAAACCGTCAATTGTGTTTTGAAGTATCTGGTTCGAAATCATATTCTCTTCCTGCCTTTCTTCTCTTTGCTCGGCATATGTATACCTATTCAAAATAATTTTATCACTTTTGCACAGAATTGTAAAATCAAAAATTATGGAATTTGTGTGTCAGAAATACGCCTGTCTAGTCTATCGGTGAATTCCCAAAATACAAAAAGGGTATCGGAATATCCGATACCCTTTAAAAACGATATTATTAGTGTACGATGCAAAGTTCGCTTTCCTTATCAAAGATATGTAACTTGGAAAGATCAAACGCAACCTTAATCTCATCACCCGGACGAGCGGTAGTACGAGGATTAACACGTGCAGTGATATCGAACTGATCAACCTGTACATAGAGGAATACTTCTGCACCAAGAAGTTCGTATACACGAACGGTACAGCTGAGAGTACTCTCCGGAGAGTTGCTGATAAACATCTCTTCATCCTTAACATCCTCAGGACGGATACCAAGAACAACGGTCTTATCAACATAACCACCCTCGATAAGCTTCTTAGCCTTAGCTTCCGGAATCTTAATGGAGTTGGAACCGAACTGAAGCAGGATATCATTGCCATCCTGAACAACCTGGCTGTCGATGAAGTTCATCTGCGGGGATCCCATGAAACCTGCTACAAAGAGGTTGCACGGCTTGTCATACAGGTTCTGCGGAGTGTCAACCTGCTGGATAACACCATCCTTCATAACAACGATTCTGGTACCAAGAGTCATAGCCTCGGTCTGGTCGTGAGTTACGTAGATGATAGTGGTTTCAAGTCTCTGATGAAGCTTGGAAATCTCGATACGCATCTGTACACGAAGCTTAGCATCCAAGTTGGAGAGCGGCTCGTCCATAAGGAATACCTTCGGGTTACGAACGATTGCACGACCCATAGCAACACGCTGTCTCTGACCACCGGACAGAGCCTTCGGCTTACGCTCAAGTAAGTGCTCGATATCAAGAATCTTAGCTGCCTGATGAACTAACTTGTCGATCTCATCCTTCGGAACCTTTCTCAGCTTAAGACCGAATGCCATATTGTCATATACGGACATGTGCGGATACAGAGCGTAGTTCTGGAATACCATCGCGATATCTCTGTCCTTCGGCTCTACGTCGTTCATAAGCTTGTCACCGATCCAGAGCTCACCCTGAGTGATCTCTTCAAGACCTGCGATCATACGAAGGGTGGTGGACTTACCACAACCGGACGGACCTACGAAGATGATGAATTCCTTATCCTGTACTTCAAGATTGAAATCCTTTACAGCAGCTACATCCGAGTTCGGATATACTTTGTAAATACCTTTCAGTGATAAACTTGCCATTGTTACTTTCCTCCTACATTTCAATCAGGATAAAAATCCTAATCCCTCACATTTTTGTGCGGCACAAATACATGCCACAACAGCATGCACCTATCATACACTATTCGACTTCAAAATACTATGTTTCATTTACACAAATAAAATTTTATGCTTTTGTGTAAATTGTATAACAAACATATTTTCTTTTCTATCGCTGTTCCTCGAGTCAAATCCCTCATCCGTTCTATTTACTGTATATTTTCAATAAATCCTTCTCCCATAACCTCTCTTGCGTCACTTATAATAACAAATGCCGACCGGTCGTTTTTGTTTACAATATCCAGAACAGCAGCAATTTCCTTCTTTGAGACCACACACAGGAGTACTTTTCTTTCCTTCCCTGAATACATTCCGGTTGCATTCAGCGCAGTTACACCACGATCCAGTTTTTCCATGATTTCCTGTGCTATCGCATCGGACTTCTCCGAAATAATATACGCCATCTTGGAGAACTTCAGACCCTCCAGAATTCCGTCCGACATCTTAGCTGTGATGAAAATTGCAATTGCAGCATACAGTGATTCATTAATGCCGAATACAGCAACACCGCCCAATACAACCAGACCATCAACAACAATCAAAAGTTGCGGTACGGAAATATGCTTCAACCTCTTATGAATCAAGGCACATAACAAATCTGTTCCGCCGGTAGTCGCCGAAGCAGCGAGCACCAGACCGATTCCCGCGCCTGCAATTACACCGCCAAAAACCGATGCAAGCAGATAGTCTTCGCTGAACAGCGGCGTTACCGGTAACAAATACAAGAAAACTGTCATCGTCACGGTAGCCAGCAAAGTCTTTCCCAGAAAACGCTTCCCCAGTACCAGAACTGCTGCCAGAAACAACGGAATATTGCACAACGCATTTGTTAACCAGACCGGAATTCCATCCGTCAACAAGTCTCTTGTCAAATGCCTGATTACAATACCGATACCGGTTACCCCACCGGTTACCATACCGAGCGGGTCATATACCATATTTACCGCAACCGCCATCATCAGCGTTCCTGCAAGAATAAAAATCAAATCTCTTACTTTCGATTGACTGCGAAAAAACTTCATCCTGCCTTCCTTTCTGTCCCACAGAAGTTCTTTTTATCGTAATCCGTTTCCATCCGGCAGATATCCGTTGTTGTGCCGTTCTCCGGCAACCAGCCTGCATGACACACTCAGATTCGTCAATCCTTCATACGTTTCCAGATAATACATACGGCTTGCAACGGAAACATCACTCTCACATTGTTCCCACAATGCAGTCAAATATGCTTTCATACTGCCGGTTGACAAAACTGTCTGTTGTAAATCATCCTGTAAAAATTCATCATAAGCATATTGGTGTGCATCTTCTTTCAGGATTCCTTCACAACAGGACTTTGGCATCACGGTATAGTAATCTGCAGTTACCCCTACTGCCTCTCCCAGCGCACGCAGTGCACATTTCGGTGCTTCTTCTGCCGTAAAGCTCCGATACAGGCTTTCCAGGGTATTCACCTGTGCAAGCTGTGCATTTTTTGTGACCAATTCCTGATACAATGGTACAGATAATTGCAGGCGGATATCCATCGGAACCATATAAAAATCCATACGCTGTTCCAAACAATCCAATACCGTATAAAAACAGCGTTCCAACCTGCCGTCCTCATCAGTGACAAATACCAATTGTACGGCAATATCCGGTAGTGGTTTCACCTGCGGTTGCAACGCAGCATCCGGCGTATCCGGTCCAATCGTCGTTGTCGGATCATTGCTCCGATGCGGCATAAAGTGCGTTCGCATCCATCTGATTCCGTACAATATAACAACACAAAATAAGACTGCCAGAATCGTGGCAATCATCATCGCCCGTATTACTTTTTTCAGCGTTGTCTTTTTCATATGATTATTACATCATTTTGCCTGTCGTTTGTCAATCCGCCGGCCTTCCGTCTCTCCAAATTATTAACTTTATATTAATACGTTCCACAGCACTTGACTCACCCAAGTCAAACACATAAAATAATAAAAAAACTCAGAACGGAGGTATTCTATGAAAACATGTCCTAACTGTCAACAGGCAATGGATGATCATCTTGCTTTTTGCATGAATTGTGGTACACAGCTTCCTGCCGGTCAGCCTGCTCCGGCTCCGCAGCCCGTTCAGACCCCGCCGGTAGCTCCGGTTCCGCCACAGAACGGTCCTTATATGAACAATATTCCGCCGGTACAGCCGATGCAGATTCCGGATCCTTATGATCATACCGCAGAGTTCTCTGCCAAGGATATTTCGGATAACAAGGTCATCTCCATGCTGGTTTACCTGATGGGTGCTATCGGCATCGTAATTGCACTCCTTGCTGCTAACAATTCACCGTACGCCGCCTTCCACGTAAGACAGGCGCTGAAATTTACCGTAGTCAGCATTCTGCTTGGCATTGCAGCCACAGTACTTTGCTGGACTTTCATTGTTCCGATCGTTGCTGCACTTGCCGCACTCGCACTTTTCGTTGTAAAGATTATCTGCTTCTTCCAGATTTGTAAGGGCAAAGCGGTAGAACCGTACATCATTCGTAATCTTACGTTTCTGAAATAGCTTTCGGACGTCACATAACCACAAAGAGCGTATGAAAACCTCAGTGTTTTTCATACGCTCTCTTTTTTATTCATTTGCAACCATTTCCGATTGTATCATATTTTCGCAATCATTCCGCTTGTTCTTCCTTACCTATCGTAAAGAAGTTCTTCCCGGACGGATCCGAATAATATTCCACATAAACGGTACCATTCGCTAATTCTTCATCCGTCAGCAACAGCGAATCAATCACCTGATAATTTCTGTCATAGAGATAAAGCTTACCCGATTCTGTTTTCAATACTCGTGTATCGTCTATCAGTATTATCCTCTCTCCATATCTGAGCGGAGTATTGTCCGCATTCTGCATACCGGTTGAAGAATGTTCACTGCTGAATTCTACCGCGAATACATTGTCTTCCGAATAATTTGTAAAACACAATCGCGCCCGTGGCTCCGTCCGGAACCCGTACTCCTCTATCATCTTCTGTGCTCTGTACCGCGATAGATTCCATGAACGGAAATCCGTCTTTTCATTCTCCGCTATATTTCGGACATAATTAGAGCAAGTCATCTTTATCGCCAGCTTCCGATCCTCAGAAAGTTCAAAATATGCACGCGCAATTGAATTCTCTGCACCGTTTCCCGGCAGACCGTTCTTCTCTGCCGTGATGATCTCGTTCAAAGCAGGGAGCAGTACCGGTGCCGCATCCGATGATAGGGTCGTCAGATAATCGATATCTATCTTTTCCATTTTTTCTTGCGACTTCGTATTATAGGCGGCAATAATGTAATCCACATTCGCATAAGCAAGCACGATATAACAAATTGCCGTCACTGCTACAAAGTAGCGGAACAACGGAAATTTTGCCCGGTATATTGCAAGGATGATTCCGGTTACGAGCAAAGTATTCAGTGCAAGGAACCACAGCACCAAAATCCGCAGGAACGACAAACTGTACGCATCCACATACAGCAGCATACGCATTGCTGCGGATGCAATCATAATATAAGTACACGCTGAGAATACGGTCAATACCACGCGCAGGACTCTGCTCTCTCCCGCCGCTTTACGACAGAACATCAAAATCAACACATTCAGGAACGTTACTGTAAGCAGCTGGAAAAAGCCCTGTCTTGCATATTCCGCATAAGTAAATCCATCCGGAAGACGTACCTTCCCGCCGCCAAAGAGGAAATACAACTGAATTCCACAGAACAGCAGATATACCAGCGTCAATAGCAGGGTTACCGTAATGGCTGTGAGTGCATTACTTCCCTTCTTTTCCTGTAACTCACCAGCAGCCCCTTGTACAACCGTCGTTTGTGCTCCTGCTTGTTTCGGCGCCATCATCCGGCTTGCTGCCGCCATGATTCCATATGCAACCGCATAGATTACCAAAGTCAGGAGACACGCCAGATAAGGATTTGACGAGAAGAAGATATGATCCAGAGCAGTCTCTGTCCACGATGAAAAAATCATATCCGCCGAAGTCAGCAGTGCAAGCACAACAACCAACAACGGTATTGCAATCAATATACCCAGAAGGATATGTCGCACCTTCTCATTGCGGAAGAACTTCATCTTACGAAGGAATCCGAATCCGTCGAGCAGACCCGTCATACAGTTAGCAATTGCGGCAAACGGCAGCAGAAGCACTTCCTTGCATCGCTCTTCAAAGCTTCTTCCCCTCTCTGTATCTGCAAACAGCAACTCCAAAAATGCCACCTCAAGCAACAGCACGATTGCAACCGTACTGAAAAAATGCATCGACGGCTTCGCTGTAAGCGCCACTGTAACCGCAATCAAAATTGATGCAATATAATACGGAACCGCGATTCTTCTCGCATGTTTACCATCTGAGCCGGCTCCTTCATCGTTCTGCATCACAGCTATCTCCCCAGACTCCTGCACACCTCCTGCAGTTTCCCGAATAGACCGCAGGTTCACACCGACAAACTGAATCAGCGCTATCGCCGCCAGGATAAATACAGGATAACTGATTCCCAACCTCGCCCGGAAAAAGCATGCCGTAAAGCAGATTCCGAACAGCAATGCACTCGTTCCGAATATCGCAAAGTTCTCACGGAAACGCTTTACCGTTGGCGGCACCTGTTCCGTATAACTATTTTGATTGTTCACTGCCACATACGGTGATGCCGGAACACTTGGTGCAGGCTGATTTACTGTCTGCACTGCATTCTGATTCACATCAACTGACTTCATTTCTTCCATTATCTTCACCTCATTCCCCTGATATTTCCGATCTTACGACTCTTCTGTTTCCTCAAGTTCCCCAACGGTCTCCACATACTCCAGAATATCCCCCGGCTGACACTTCAGCGACTTACAAATCGCCTCCAGCGTAGAAAAACGGATTGCCTTTGCTTTGTTATTCTTTAAGATGGACAGATTCGCAGGGGTCAGGTCTATCTCTCCTGCCAGTTCATTGAGTCCCTTTTTACGTTTTGCCATCATAACGTCCAAGTTTATTACAATACCCATGATTTCCTCTCATTCTGAGAACATTACTAATTCTCCGCTTATATCGTTAAATCGTTCTCCAGTTTATAATCGACTGCCTGTTTGAACACCTGTGCCAACACCAACGAAAAGATACCCGCTACCACAAACACGATAATCACCACAAATACTGCCGGTGTCATCGACATCGTAAGTCTTCCTACCGTTATCACAGCGATTACAAATGCGTAATATGCCATCCGCTTCAGAGCTACCACATTCTTCATCACAAAAGGATCCCCCACAAGCACAGTGCCGATCATGCGCTTCAGTTCAAAGAATATTAGTACTGCAAATACCCCCGAGAGGATAAACGCAATCACCATCTCCCAATAGTATTCACGGAATACCTCACTGTACTTACTTGCAAACTTCAATACCCATGGCACCGCTATCGTCACCACACATCCCGCATAAAACATAAAATTTGTAAATACATTCGTAAACTTAGCCAACTTTGATACTTTCATCTTTTCCTCCATCACATAACATCTGTTTTTTATGTAACCCGACACGCACATAGTAACACCAGACAGCCCGAATGTCAATAATAATTTATCGTTTTTCGATAATTAATTA
>JAZNXH010000074.1:0-5208 GCA_045593785.1 Lachnospiraceae bacterium | reverse complement strand
GTTCCTCTCCCACTTCAGAGAACAGCATCGCGCCGATCTTTCCGTTTCCCAGAGGCAAAGCCTCTTCCCAACACCTTGCCGGTTCCGAAAAACAAATCCGTTCTGTTTGCTTCTCCGTCATTCTGCACCTCCGGTATCACAACTAAATTAATTTTATCATAGACCCGCCGGCACTGCATCAAAATATTTCATAATTCCTTGTAATATCTTATCCTGTTTCTTAAGTCACCTTTTCAATCGAAAACTACTTTGCTATAATTTATCTATACTTCCAACCAGATAGGGATATGGCACATTTTTATCCTGCCTTCCCGGAACGGAGATGCTTATGAAATCGGTAAATAATCCTGTCATTTATTCAGATTTTCCCGATATTGATATTATCCGCGTAGAAGATACCTATTACATGGTCACTACAACCATGTACTTTATGCCGGGAGCCGACCTGCTCCGCTCCTATGATTTGTTACACTGGGAATTTGTAACTCATATTTTTGATTCCTTGGAAGACAACAACGCACACCGTCTGATCAACGGGGAAAACATCTATTCCCAAGGCATGTGGGCACCGAGCTTCCGCTACCATAAAGGCTGTTTTTATCTCGTATTCTCTGCAAATGACAGCAAGAAGACCTATCTGTTTACTGCAACAAATCCTGAAGGGCCGTGGAAACGCAGTAACATCGACGGTTTCTTCCATGACTCATCTCTGTTCTTTGACGAAGACGACCGTGTTTATCTGATACACGGCAACCGCACTATCCGTCTTACCGAGCTCAAGCCTGATCTAAGTGGTCCCAAAGAAGATGGTCTTAACCGCATTCTTGCCGTAGACAGCGACGACTTTATGCTCGGATACGAAGGCTCGCACCTATATAAAATCAACGGACTCTACTATCTGTTTAATATTCACTGGCCAAAAGAAAACTCCAAGCGCCGCGTCGAAGTCTGTCAGATTTCCGATTCCTTGGAAGGCGAATTCACCTGCCATACCATTCTCGATGACGACATGGGATTTCATAACCAAGGCATTGCGCAGGGAGGTATCGTAGACACCCCCGACGGAGACTGGTATGCATTTATGTTCCGCGATAGTGGTGCTGTTGGCCGTTGTCCGGTCATTCTTCCGATGCATTTTGAAAACCGCATTCCTGTGATTGGTATTCCGCTTGACGAAGTCAGTGAAGACGACCGAAAGGAACACCTTTCCGATCCCTACCGTTGTAACCGGTATCTTCCGCGCAGCCTGACCATAACATCCACACGGCCGGATTATAAATATGCACCACTCAACGGCGATGATAATTTTTCTTATATCCCGAATGCAGATGGTTCCGTCAACTTAAAACCGTTCTGGCAGTTTAACCACCTTCCGGACTACCATATGATTTCTTTTACAGAACGTCCAAATGCATACCGGATTCATACGGATGTCCTTAGCCCATCTTTCATTCTGGCAAAGAATACCCTGACCCAACGAATGATGGCTCCCAAAAGTGCGGCCACAGTAACCATCGATGCAAGCAACATTAATAATGGTGACTACGCTGCATTCTGTGCTCTGCAGGGTACTTACGGCCTTGTAGCAGTAACCCGAAGAAACGATCAATATTTCCTTGTAATGCAGGCTTACGTACCGAGTTTTGAGAACGGTCGTCCGGTAAAAGACTTTGCGCAAGCTCCGGAGGAATATGCCTGTATACCGCTCTCATCACCTGTCGTCACGTTACGGATAGAAGTTGACTTTACCGATATGACCGACAAAGCGAACTTCTCCTATGCATCCGCAGATGCCCCGGAGACCTTCCTTCCAATCGGCATTACACATCAATTATACTTCCGCCTGGATCATTTTACCGGTTGTCGTTTCGCACTCGGATATTTTTCCACCCGGGTATCCGGCGGTTATGCCGACTTCATGGATTTTAAGTATCTGTATACCGAATAAGAATAAAAGGAACTCCACGGAGTTCCTTATTCTTTTATCGTTTTACCAGCCTGCTTACAGCTGCTTTTATCCGATCTACGCGAACCGGCTTTGCAATGTGCTCGTTCATACCGGCATCCAGCGCCTGCTGAATATCTTCCTTAAACGCATTTGCAGTCAATGCCACAATCGGAATCGTCTTTGCGCGCGGATGAGAACCGGCACGAATCGCTGCAGCCGCTTCATAACCGTCCATTACCGGCATTTTTACATCCATCAGTATCATATCATAAGCATTCTCTTCCGACGCCTCGAAACGTTCCAATGCAATCTTGCCATTCTCAGCATAATCACACTGCACACCTTCCAACGACAAAAGCTCTGTCAGAATCTCAGCATTTAACTCATAATCCTCTACAATCAAAATGCGAAGTCCGTCAAGACTCACATTTCCAACTTCTTTTTCTGCACCCGAGCTTTGCTCCGGTTCTGAAATAGGACGGAACGGAATCTGCACCGTAAACGTCGACCCCTTACCAAGTTCGGATTCCACATATACATTACCATTCATCAGTTCTACCAGATTCTTAACAATCGCCATGCCAAGTCCGGTCCCGCCGATACCGCTGATTGTTGTATTCTTTTCTCTGGCAAACGGCTGGAAGATAATATCAACAAATTCCTTTGACATGCCATATCCATTATCTTCTATTTTAAACTCCAGTGTTTCGTATCCGTTTGCCGCGATTCCCAAAGATTTTGTCGAAAGATGTACTCTACCGCCTTCGGGTGTATATTTCACCGCATTGGACAACAGGTTCAAAAGCACCTTTTTTACGCGAACGGAATCCCCTTCA
Organism: Lachnospiraceae bacterium; assembly: GCA_045593785.1. Taxonomy (GTDB): domain Bacteria; phylum Bacillota; class Clostridia; order Lachnospirales; family Lachnospiraceae; genus SZUA-448. Next base: position 2,424 of record JAZNXH010000074.1, on the reverse strand, counting down.
TATCGCTTCTGCGGAATACCGATTTTTTCTTCTACTTGCAACCCCTTTATCGAAGCCTGTGTACGGTACACAGAATTTACTTCTTCTAACAGGTTATGTATATTAAACTCTTCCAAATCAAGCTCTGTTTTCCCACTCTCAATCCGGCTCATATCCAGCACATTATTAATCAGTTCAAGTAAATGCTCGCTCGACAGTTTCAGATCCCGCAGATGTTTATGAAAACGTTCCTCATTCTCGACATCCCGCTCTAACAGATTAATCAGTCCGATAATCGCATTCATCGGAGTCCGAATATCGTGTGACATGTCCGACAAAAATTCACTTTTTGCTCTGTTTGCAACATTTGCGGCTTGAACCGCCTCCTCCAATGCCTGCTGTGCCCGCACTTCCTCTGTCCGGTCAGACACCACCAACAATGCCTTTCTGCCGCCATCCAGCTCTCCGGCATAAAACGAATCAGTAAACAAACGTGTCTCTCCGGTAATCTTATGCACACGCTCTCTTTCAAAATGCAGGGGATATCCGGGTGTAACATCCAACGCCGCAGAGCGCGAATCCTTCGGATCCCAGCCCTCCGGCCGGATTGCATCCATACCTTCCTGCTCAAATTTTGACATCGGAATACCCGTCAAGCGCTCAATATTCGGGCTAATGTATTCCGGTGTAAAATCCTCCAGCGAGAATAAGAGATACGCGTCCTGAGTATTATCGGACAAAATGCTGAAAATCTGATCAAGATACGCATCCTTTCTTTCCTGCGCCTCTTTAATCTCCTGCTCTTTTTCCGCAGTTACATCATAGCAGATTAATTGAATAATCCGATACTCCTCGTTCTTATCCAACAACGTATTGTTCCCTCTGAACCAGCGGTGCTTTCCCTCCCGGTTGAGAAAACACTTCTCAATCATCATCGTGTCGCCGATATCCTTCAGTTCCTGATAATACAGTTCCAAGTTGCCGTCCGCCGCTTCTGTTGATGCAAAAAATCCTCGTTTTACAATCGCAGCCAACATCTCCACAGAATCTACTCCGCTCATAACAAGAGCCGTCTTATTGGCAGAAAGAAGTTCCTGTTGATTTCCGCTTACCTGAAAACGCAAAATACCACAGGGTACAGCATCATAAATATCTTGCAACCATGTTTCCGGATTATATGTACGGGCTTTTACTTGCTCATTTGCCTTCTCGTTATCACTCAAACTACTTTCCTGCCTTTCTGTCCTTTCCAAACAAAGACACTTCTTTGAATAGAGTATATCAAACAAGTTCTTCTTTTTCAAACCCTCTCGCATGTTTTCTCAATATCTCGATTTGTTTGCAACCACCGCTCTCTTTATTGTTATCAATAATATACAGACGGCTTCTTATAAATATGTTATATTAAGACACAGGCTTCCTCACTTTCATTATCTACCGCTACATTCAAGTAAACGTTCTGAAACCGGAGGTACAAATGAATTTCTCAGAAAAGTTACAATTATTAAGAAAAAACAAAGGATACACACAAGAAAAACTGGCAGAAGAGCTAAACGTTTCCCGACAAGCAGTTACCAAATGGGAGTCCGGACTTGTTTACCCGGATATCGAAAATCTGATACAAATCAGTAACGTCATGCATGTAACCGTAGATTATCTTGTCCGTGATCAGGAATGCCATACAAAACCTGTTAAAACAATCCTGAGACAAACCGAAGAACTTATGCAGTTTCGGTTAAAAGCGAACAAAAACACTTACGCGGCTTTTATGAATGAAATAAAATCCACCCGACCCGGTTCACATGACTATCATTACGAAGAAGGCCCTTATGTATACTACGATACCTACATCGGAGGTGAACAATTTGCCGGTGAAGAAGCCATCTGGCACAGCGGTCGGGCTGTATATGCCATGAATTATATGGGCAGAGTTCTAAAAGACAGTTTCAGCGGAAATTTTCTAAAAGAAGCTTTACGCTCTGCTACTATGGAAATGCCCTACCGTGGACCGGAATACTATCAAGCCGGAGAATACACATATAAATGCAAAGTTTCCGGACGTTTTGTCTGGTTCCAAGGCTATGAAGAAATCTACCACAAAAACGAAAAAATCTACGAATGCTATTTTCATGGCGGAATACTACGGTAACAAAAAGAAGTTGTCCAATCTATCTGGCGGACAACTTCTTCTCTTTACAAAACAAAAAAGTGCTCAAATACCGTTATGTACAGCATTTAAACACTTCACACCAAAGGCGACAATCGGATTTGAACCGATGAATCAGGGTGTTGCAGACCCACGCCTTACCACTTGGCTATGTCGCCAAAGCTCCCCGAGTTGGGCTCGAACCAACAACCCTTCGGTTAACAGCCGAATGCTCTACCATTGAGCTATCGAGGAAAATAAAACATTAATACAGCGAAAACAACAAATGCTTGTTCCTG
>JAZNXH010000073.1:0-12290 GCA_045593785.1 Lachnospiraceae bacterium | reverse complement strand
GCATTTTCTTTGCCCACGCGGTTCGGTCCTCATAATCCGCATATACCCTTTCACGGGTTTCCACATACTCTGCAAAATCCGGGAAGGTCATGAACCAGTCTTTGTTGAGGAACTCATGGTAGAGGCGGTACAGGGATTCATTCTCGCCGTAACGTCTTACCTCGTCACTTACAATGAAGTCTACGGCACGCTTCAAGTCTGCATTTGCTTCATAATAGGACCGGGAGTTATAGTCGCCGCGCGCGTATCGGTCAATAACGGTCTGGGAATCTTCACCGAAGGTGTAGATGTTGTCATTGCCGACCAGTTCTGCAATCTCTACGTTGGCACCGTCCATGGTACCGAGGGTAACTGCACCGTTTAACATGAACTTCATGTTGCCGGTACCGGATGCTTCTTTGGAAGCAAGGGAAATTTGCTCGGATACGTCACATGCCGGAATCAGTTTTTCCGCGAGGGTTACGTTGTAATTCTCCACCATATAGATATTGAGGTACGGACGAACCTCCGGGTCGGAGTTGATGATCTGCTGCAATACTAAGATCAGGTGAATGATATCCTTTGCAATGATATAAGCAGGGGCAGCCTTAGCACCGAAGATAACGGTAATCGGTCTTGCCGGAATCTTGCCGGATTTAATCTCAAAATACTTATGAATCACGTAAAGCGCGTTGAGCTGTTGTCTCTTGTACTCATGCATACGTTTTACCTGAATGTCAAAGATGGAGTCTTTGTTCAGGTGAAGGTTCTGGGTCTTTGCAAGGTACTGCACGGCAGCCGCTTTTTTATTGTCCTTAATCGCGAGGAGCTGAGTAAGCACTGATTCATCGTCGATATATTTGCTTAACGCATCTAACTTACTTGCATCCTTCTTCCATTCGTCACCGATAAGGCTGCTTACAAACTCCGAAAGCTCCGGGTTGCACTGCATGAACCAACGGCGGAAGGTGATACCGTTTGTTTTGTTATTGAATTTCTCCGGATACAGTCGGTAGAAATTGTTCAGCTCGGTGTTCTTCAAAATTTCTGTATGAAGATATGCAACACCGTTTACACTAAAGCCATAGTGAATATCCATATGTGCCATATGCACCAGACCGTCTTTGATGATATAGGTGCTTGCGTCACTTACTTTTCTCTTGATACGGTTATCCAGTTCACGGATAATCGGCAGGAGCTGCGGAACGGCCTTTTCTAAGAAGTGCATCGGCCATTTTTCCAGTGCTTCTGCAAGAATGGTGTGATTGGTATAAGCACAGATCGTGGAAACAATCTCAATCGCATCGTTCAAGAGGATTCCGCGTTCACCCAGCTGGCGGATCAATTCCGGGATAATCATCGAAGGGTGCGTGTCGTTAATCTGAATGACTGCATAATCCGCTAAGTCATAAAGAGTAGAGCCCTTTGCCACTGCTTCATCCAGGATAAGATGTGCAGCATTGCTTACCATGAAGTACTGCTGATATACACGCAGAAGTCTGCCCTGTTCATCGGAATCATCCGGGTATAAGAAGAGGGTAAGGTTTCGCTTGATGTCTTCTTTATCAAAATGAATGGTGTTTTCTACGATTCGTTCATCGAGAGATTCAATGTCAAATAAGTGCAGCTTGGTGGTACGGTTGTTATAGCCACATACATCAATGTCGTACATACGGGACAGGACTCTCATGCCGCCAAAGTCAATCGGATAGCAGACGTCGGTCTTGTTAAGCCAGCTGTTTTCTGTAATCCACGGGTTCGGTGTTTCTTTTTGTTTGTTCCAGTCAAACACTTGCTTGAAAAGACCGTAGTGGTAGTTCAGACCAACACCGTCACCGTTCAAACCGAGCGTTGCAATAGAATCAAGGAAACAGGCAGCCAGACGACCAAGACCGCCGTTACCAAGGGATGGTTCTAATTCGATTTCTTCGATTTCGGCTAAACTTTTGCCGACAGCTTCCAGAGAATTCTTTACTTCGTCATAGATGCCAAGATTAATAAGATTGTTGGATAATAATTTTCCAATCAGGAATTCCGCGGAAACATAATATACTTTTTTCTTTCCCGGATTGTTCTGTCTTTCATGAGCAAGCTCTTTTGTCATCTCCAGAAGAGCAATGTAAAGTTCTTTGTTGGAACAATCTGCAATGGATTTGTTCCATCTTGTTTCTACTACATTTGAAAGGTTCATTTTGTTTTCCTCCAAATTATCGAACAGATTGAAGTGGTCAGGGACCAATGAATTTGCATACTTTGTGAAAAAGTATACAAACTTAAATTATCTAATATATAGCAGTACAAAGCTGTGCTGTCAAGTGGTGAAAAACTTGTACATTGACGAAAACAAATAAAAAGTGTATTATCTATGCGAAAATGAAAAACGGGACTTTAGACCTATGATATTTTCAAGAAAAAGAATGACAGAAAAAAGACGGAAAATAATCCGTTGTAATTATAATTGTAAACTGAAAGGACAAGGATTTATGAGTAACGATACGAAAAATTTTGGATTTAAACATAAAGCTGGTGTGTTGATGCCAATCAGCAGTCTGCCATCAAAGTATGGTATCGGTAGTTTCGGCAAAGCCGCATATGAGTTTATTGATTTTCTCGATGCAACGGGGCAGAAGTGCTGGCAGGTGTTGCCGCTCAATCCTACATCATACGGTGACAGTCCGTACCAGTCACCGGCGACAGTAGCAGGTAACCCGTACTTTATTGATTTGGATGTACTTGCTTCCAAAAAACTTCTGACAAAGGCGGAACTTTCAGCGCAGAAGAATAATTCCAAGAAGATTGATTACGGCTGGCTTTTTAATACGAGATACGACGTACTTCGTATTGCTTTTTCGCGCTTTGAGTCCAATGCAGCGTACAAGCGGTTTGTTAAGAAAAACGAAAGCTGGCTTGAAAAGTATGCGCTATTTATGGCACTGAAGGTGAAATATAATTTTTGTCCGTGGATACTCTGGAACGAGGAGCACCGCGACTACAAAAAGGCGGTTGAGCACAGGAATGAATTTGAAGAAGAGATGTCTTTCTGGCGTTGGATCCAGTTTGAATTCGTAAGTGAATGGAAAACGATTGTTGCCTATGCCCATGGGAAGGGAATACAGATTATCGGTGATATGCCGATTTACGTAGCACACGACAGTATGGACGTATGGGCAGCAAGAGAGCAGTTCCTGCTGGACGAAGATTTTAATCCGACGGTTGTGGCAGGATGTCCTCCCGATGGATTTACTCCGGATGGGCAGCTCTGGGGAAATCCGATCTACGATTGGGAACGGATGGAGAAAGATGGCTTTGCATGGTGGATTGACCGCTTTGGTGCGGCATTTGAGCTCTATGATATCGTTCGTATTGATCATTTCCGTGGGTTTGCAGGTTACTATAACATTCCTTACGGTCATCCGAATGCGAAATACGGCAAGTGGGACAGTGCTCCGGGCATTTCTTTGTTCCGGACAGTTGCAGAGCAGTATCCGAAGGCAAAAATTATCGCTGAGGATCTTGGCTTTATCACCGATGACGTACGAGAACTTCTGGTCGATTCGGGCTTCCCGGGAATGAAGATGCTCCATTTTGCATTTTATGATGAGGATAGTGAATATCTGCCGAGAATCTATGATACAAAGAATTGTGTAGTGTATGTTTCTTCTCATGATTCTGATTGTACCCGTACTTGGTTAAAGAACCTTACCGGTGAGGCAAAGCGCAGATTCAACAAAGAATGTCCGAGAGATAAATCGCAGAGCCGTACAGAAGATTTGATTGAATTTGCTTTCCGTAGTATTGCAAACCTGGCAGTGGTGCCGATGCAGGACTATCTGGAACTTACGAACGAAGAAGGCCGGATGAATACTCCCTCTACTGCCGAAGGCAACTGGGGATGGAGAATTACTTCCCGATATGATACGGAAAAGCTCAGAAGAAAGATGTTGAACCTTGCAACAAAAACCAAGAGAAACAAATAAAGGATACGAGAGCAATTATGAAAAAACGTATATGCACAGCCTCTTTTGTTCTTATTCTTATGATTCTTCTTGTAAGCGTTTCGGCATGCGGGAACAAAAGCGTACAGAATGCAACCATAGATAATGGAAATTCCACAGAATCGGGGACAGAAAGTCCGAATCTGCCGGTGGGAGAAGAATATACCCTGCCTCTTGAGGAGGGCTACAATCAGCTGACCATTTATTGGAGCCATAGCGGAACATACGAAAACTGCGACGTATGGGTATGGTGGGGTGATAAAGCCGGTCAGGGTCAATTGTTCCATGAATGTACATACGGAGCAAAGATGGTTGTAAATGTTCCGGAAGGAATTGACGAAGTCGGATTTATCGTGCGCCGTGATTGTTCCGAACCGGGCGGAAGTTCGTGGGGAAGTGCGACCAAGGATTATGAGCAGGATCGGTTTGTTACACTTGAGGGGCGCGAGACTGTGATTTATCTAAAGAGCGGTGACGCAACCCAGTATTATAGTAATGATGGAGGAAAAACGCTTACAACTATGAAGAAGTTTTCGATGGCGGGCATCGCCGATGATAAGAAAATTGAATACCATATCACTCCCAAGGCGAACATCGCAAGTCTTGATATGGTAAAGGTGTTTGAAGGTGACAGAGAGATAAAAGTGAAGAGTGTGTCAACGCTTGGAAAAGAAGCAACAAGCGGAGTGATTGAATTAGAAGAAAGTCTTGATCTGGCAGGAAATTATCGTGTCGAAATCGAAGGATACGGTACAAAGACTGCAGTTCCTACGGCAATCTTTGACAGTCAGTATTTTGCAGATACTTATCATTACGATGGTAAAGATCTTGGCGCAGTGATCGATGGAAATCAGACGACATTCAAACTTTGGGCACCGACGGCATCCAAGGTAGTGTTGAATCTTTTTACCGCGGGAAACGGCGTAGATGCTTACAAGACGGTTGAGATGACGAAAGGTGAAAAAGGCGTATGGTCCCACATCGAAGACTGCGGTCACGGTACCTATTATACTTATAGCGTAACAACCGCCGTCGGTACGCAGGAGGCGGTGGATCCTTATGCGAAGGCAGCAGGTGTCAACGGAAAGCGCGGAATGGTAGTGGATCTTGCCAAGACCAATCCGGACGGATGGGAGAGTGCGGCACTTGTTTCGCCGATACAGAGTTATTCCGAGGCGATCATCTGGGAAGTCCATGTAAGAGACTTTTCCAACAAGATTGCAGATTCTCAGTATAAGGGCAAATACCTTGCATTTACCGAGCGGGGACTGGTAAATGAGCATGGTGAGCCGGTTGGTGTGGATTATCTGGTGAATCTCGGCATCACACATGTTCATCTGCTCCCGGTATATGACTATGCTTCGGTAGACGAGACACATCCGGAAGACCAGTTCAACTGGGGATATGATCCGGAGAACTACAATGTGCCGGAAGGCAGTTACTCGACCGACCCGTATCATGGCGAAGTCAGAATCCGCGAATACAAAGAGATGGTGCAGGCACTTCATGAAGCGGGAATCGGTGTTATCATGGATATGGTTTACAACCATACCTTCGATGCAAACAGCTCCTTCAATAAAATTGTTCCGTATTATTACTACCGGTATACAAATACCGGTGCTAATTCGTCGGCAAGCGGTTGCGGCAATGATACGGCATCCGAGCGATATATGTTCGGAAAGTTCATGGTAGAATCAACTGCTTACTGGGTAGAGGAATATAAGCTGGATGGCTTACGGTTCGACCTTATGGGCCTGCATGACCTTGAGACCATGCAGGAAGTGGAAAGTGCGGTTCATACGGTAAACCCGAACGCGATTATCTACGGTGAAGGCTGGACGATGGGCGCAACGATTGATGGAAGTGCACAGGCAAATCAGTCCAATATCAGCAAGATAACACCCACCGGAAATGCCATCGGTGGTATCGCGGTATTTAATGATGCAATCCGCGATGGATTGAAAGGCAGTGTATTTGAAGCAGATGCAAAAGGTTATATCAGCGGTGCAGCAAAGGGTAGCGTAGTGAAAGTTGTCTTCGGAATCAAAGGCGGAGCGACATCGGGAACAACATGGAGAGTGCCGGATAATATGGTTATCAACTATATGAGCGCACATGATAACAACACACTCTGGGATAAGCTGTTGCTCTCCAATCCGGATGACAGTGAGGATAAGAGAAATCAAATGAATAAGCTTGGTGCAGCAATCCTGATGATTGCAAAGGGAACTCCGTTCTGGCAGGCAGGAGAGGAGATGCTTCGTACCAAGGCAGGCGATGAGAACAGTTACAAGTCAAGCGATGCGGTAAACAATATCAATTGGTCTGTACTCGAAGCAGGAAGCAGAGAATATGAGACTATGATTTATTACAAGGGCTTGATTGAGATGAGAAAAACGTATCCGATCTTTACGGATCCGGCGACAGAGGTGACGCACGAAGAACTGGGAAGCGGAATTCTTGCGGTTACGTTTGAGGACGGAAACGGCGGCCGCGCCCTGGTTATTATCAATCCACACGCCCAGGCACTTCCGTATATTTTGGAAGGTGACTGGAATCTGATTGCGGATGCTGATAAAGCAGGTGCTTCCGTTATAGCCAGAGAGAGCGGGAACATAACTGCTGACAGCATTGGTATAAGAGTTTATGTGAACGATGCACTCAGTGTTAAGTGAGTAAGAAATACAGATTTTGCAGATGCTGGAAAGGCATGGTATGTAAAATGAAACGAAAAAGCATAATGCGTGTTCTGACGATATTAGCGCTTGTTGCACTTTTACCGTCCTGTGGTTTATCGGGACAGAAAGATAATGATATGAGAAATAGTGTGAGTTCGGATTCTTTGTATGTGAAAAAAGTAGAAAACCTTTCGGATGATTTTATCTTCGGCATGGATGCTTCCTGCGTTCCGTCCTTGGAAGCAGGTGGCGTTCGGTATTACGACCACGATGGTACGGAAAAGGATGTGTATCAGATACTTTCCGAGAACGGAATCAACTATATCCGTGTGCGGATCTGGAATGATCCTTTTGATAAGGATGGTAGAGGATATGGAGGCGGAAACTGTGACATCGGCAATGCAATTGCAATCGGGAAACGTGCCACGCAATACGGAATGAAACTGCTTGTCAACTTCCATTACAGCGATTTCTGGGCAGATCCGGCCAAGCAGATGGTACCGAAAGCATGGCAGGGAATGAATATCGATCGGAAAAGCGAAGCCCTTTATGCTTACACGAAGGAGTGCTTGGAAAAGCTGGTGGAAGCCGGTGTGGACATCGGTATGGTTCAGATTGGTAATGAGACCAACGGAGCGATGTGCGGTGAGTCGAGCAGTGAGCTTGGCGGTTGGAAAAGAATCACACAACTGATGTCAGCCGGTTCGAGAGCTGTTCGGGAAGTTTGCCCGGAAGCAATGATTGCGATTCATTTTGCAAATCCGGAAAAGGTAACTAACTATGAGAGCTACAGTGCAAACTTAGACTACTACGGTGTGGACTATGACGTTTTTGCATCTTCTTATTATCCGTATTGGCACGGAACCTTTGACAATCTTTCTGTGGTTCTCAATAAGGTGACACAAAAATACGGAAAGAAAGTAATGGTAGCAGAGACATCCTATGCTTATACTCCGGAAAATACTGACTTTTACGGTAATACTGTAGGGGAAGGCGACGGATTTGTGAAAAACTATCCGTATACGGTCCAGGGACAGGCAAATCTTGTTCGCGATGTAGTGGATACCGTTGTAAATAAAATGGAGAACGGCATCGGCGTCTTTTATTGGGAAGGCACTTGGATCAGTTCGGGCGCAGAGAGTTATGAAGAGAATCTGGCACTCTGGGAAAAATATGGTTCCGGCTGGGCAAGTTCCTATGCGGCGGAATACGATCCTGAGGATGCAGGACAGTGGTACGGTGGTTGCGCGGTTGACAATCAGGCGTTTTTCAATCAAGATGGTAAAGCTTTGGAATCACTTAAAGTTTTTTTACTTATGAGAAGCGGAAATGAAATCACAACCAAAGCAGACGCAATCGAAGATACTAATCTGATGATTGATTTGAACGGTGACATTGTCATGCCGGATACGGTCAATGCAATTCTGACCGACAACTCAAAAAAAGAAATACCGGTCGAATGGCAGGGCGTAGATGTTGAGGCGATGAAGCAAGGTGGTGTTGCAAAGTATACAATCAAAGGCTCTGCGGACGGTATGGAAGCAATTTGTTATGTCTCCATGGTAGAATATAATTTCCTTGAAAACTGGAGTTTTGAGGACGGAGAGGCCGGCTGGATGGCTACCGCACTGAAGAGTTTTGATGAACTTCATGTGGAAGACAAGGTGAGCGACTCGCTGACAGGCAATAAGCACTATCATTTCTGGGGCGCAGGAAAGGATTGCGTGGAATTCACTCTGGAACAGGAAGTCAAAAATCTCAAAAGTGGTACATATAACTACTCCATCTCTATTATGGGCGGCGATGGCGGTGAGACTGACATCTACTCCTATGTTAAGATTAACGGTGAGATGGTTCAGCATGCGAAAACAGAGATTACTGTTTACGACGAGTGGCATACGGCTGCAATAAATGAGATTGCATATGCTGAGGGAGATGAGATTACGGTAGGAATCTACGTAAAGTGCTCCGGACCGAATGCATGGGGTAAGATTGACGATGCAATGCTAAACTCAGTCAAATAATGTTAGTAAAATATACGCAGTACCTGTAAGAGTGGATGACATTATTCACTTACAGAGATGAGGAAATGTGGGGAATATGAAAAAGCATAAAAAAAACATACTGATTGTGTTTATGATGGGAGTTTTGTTGCTCTCGACAATATTGACAGGTTGCAACAAGCAAACCGAGCCGGAGATTCTTCCGGTAGACGATAACTACAGGACGTTTTACCAGATTTTTGTCGGTTCATTCTCGGACGCGAACGGTGATGGTTTCGGTGATTTGCGTGGTATTATCAATCATCTCGACTATCTGAACGACGGCGATATCAATTCAGGAAAAAGCCTTGGGGTACAGGGAATCTGGCTGTCCCCTATCTTTTCTTCACCCTCGTACCATAAATATGATGCGAGTGATTACTATAAGATCGATTGGCGCTTTGGGGAAGAGAAAGACCTGAAGGAGCTGGTTGACTTATGTCATGAGAGAAATGTGAAGTTGATTCTTGACCTTGCAATCAATCACACGTCAAACCGTCATGAGTGGTTCGAACAATTCAAAGAAGCAAGAATGAACGGCGACACGGCAAACGAGTATTATGATTATTACACCTGTGTTACCACCGCGGAAAAGGCAGGTGGTGTGCAGTACCAGAAGATTGCAGGTGTGGACGCTTGGTATGAGTGCAATTTTTCCGGAGATATGCCGGAACTCAACTTTGACAATCCGAAGGTAAGAGAAGCGATGCTGGAGGTTGCAAAACACTATCTTAATCTTGGTGTAGACGGGTTCCGTTTTGATGCGGTGAAGTATATCTATTACGGCAACACGGATAAATCCGTTGAGTTCTGGAAATGGTATATGGATGAACTGCGTTTGATAAAACCGGATATCTATTGCGTTGGTGAGTGCTGGTCGGGCGAGACTGAGATACTGGAGTATTATGATGCGATGAATTGCTTTAATTTTGCAATGGCGCAGGCAGAGGGAATGGTAGCCGCGGCGGCGAAGGGTAATTCGAACATCACAAAATATACGAAGTACGTGGAATCTTTCCAGGATAAGGTGCTGGAAAAAGATCCGGAGGCTATGGTAATGCCTTTTCTGTCAAACCATGATATGGACCGGATTGCCGGAGCATTTGTAACGGAAAACAATATGCGGATGGCGGCAAATCTCTATCTGCTATGCACCGGCTCGCCGGTAATCTATTACGGCGAAGAGATTGGTATGCGTGGCTCACGCGGCAGTGCGAATACCGATGCAAACCGCCGTCTTGCAATGCTTTGGGGTGACGAAGATATGATAAAGGACCCGGTAGGTTCGACCTATCCTGCCGATAAGCAGATTAATACGACGGCAGCCGAACAGATGGCGGACGAAAACAGCCTCTATAACTATTACTGCAGGCTGCTTGCAATACGACATAAGTATCCTGCAATCGCAAGAGGCGATTATACTGCGCTAGATTTTGGAGAAAAGAATCTCGGTGGATTTTTAATTGAATACGAGGGTGAAAGTATCGTGCTGGTACATAATACTTCACCAACGGAAACGCTTATATATGATTTGAGTTCTTGTAAAACACTCGACGGAATTTCAATCTCAAGTTTATGTGATTCGATTGGAGTAGGAGGGGCAATTTTGGACGGTTCGGTCCTTACAGTAGACCCTCAGAGTAGCGCGTTACTAAAGTAGAGAATTCACGCAAAAAAGCGTGAAAAGACAGGTGTTTGCGGGCAACGGACAACTTTTTGAAAAAGGGACTTTTGTCCTATTTTTTAATTGACACAGTAGGCTGAAAATGATAAGATACAGATTGCGCAGAGGCGCAGAAAAATATTTACCATTAGGGAGAATACTACTTATGAAAATGAGTAAAATTTGGGCACTTATTCTTGTGTTGGTTATGATTACCTCCTGCCTTGTAGCTTGTGGCGGTTCTCAGGATGATACCAACAATCCGAATGCAGGATCCAACGCTGGCACTGCTAACGCTGGTACTGAAAACAAGACTGATGTAAGTGCAGAACTTGCAGGAACTTATGACATCACTATGTGGGTTTCCGAGAAGGAAGGCGTAGCGGATCAGTTCAAAGAGCAGATCGCAGCTTTCATGACCGCTAACCCGGGTATCGTTATCAACGCTTCAATCGAAGGCGTTACCGAAGCAGATGCAGGCTCTAAGGTAGTTGCAGACGTTGCAACCGCTCCGGACATCTACTGTTTCGCACAGGACCAGCTTGCTCGTCTTGTTCAGGCAGCAGCGCTTGCAACTCCTGGTAAGGCAGCAGCAGAGAACATTAAGGCAAACAATGACGCAGGTGCTGTAGCAGCATCTTCCGTAGCAGGTACTCTTTACGCTTATCCGATGACCAGTGATAACGGCTATTATCTCTACTATGATACCAGCATTATCTCTGAAGCAGACGCTGATAGCCTTGAATCTATTATCGCAGCTTGTGAGAAGAACGGTAAGAAGTTCCGTTTCGCTCTTGAGAATGCTTGGTATACCGCATCTTTCTTCTTTGCAACCGGTTGTCACTCCAACTGGACCATGACTGCTGAAGGCGAGTTCAATGCAATTGACGATACCTTCAACTCCGCAGAAGGTCTTGTTGCTATGAAGGGTATGCAGAAGCTTGCTCAGTCTTCCGCTTATGACAGCGATGCTGATATCTTTACCGATGCAGGCGCAATCGTAACCGGTATCTGGAATGCAGGTGCAGCAGCAGATCATTTCGGTGCAAACCTTGGCGCAACTGATCTTCCTTCTTTCGAAGTAGACGGTAAGTCCTATCACCTTGGTTCTTACACCGGTAACAAACTCATGGGTGTTAAGCCGCAGACCGACGCTAAGAAAGCAGCAGTTCTTTCTCTTCTTGCTCAGTACCTTACCGGTGAAGAGTGCCAGAAGCAGAGATTTGCAAGCTTCGAGTGGGGTCCGTCCAACGTAGCAGTTCAGGCATCTGCAGAAGTTCAGAACAATGCTTCTCTTGCAGCTCTTGCAAAGCAGAATGCATATGGTCAGCCGCAGGGTCAGATTCACGGTGCTTGGTGGGATATTGCAAAGGTTCTTGGCGCAGACGCTAAGGCAGCTACCTCTGCAGCAGATCTTCAGACCGGTCTTGACAATTACGATAAGGCAATCGATGCAGTTCTCAACATGTCTGATGAAGCTAAGCTCGCTTGGAGTGTAATCGGCAGCATTTGTGGTACTGCTTGGGATACTGATTTCCCGATGACTGCAGATGGTGAGAACACTTGGATTTCCGAAGCTCTTGACCTGAATGCAGGCGAAGAGTTCAAGGTTCGTCAGGGTGCTTCCTGGGATGTTAACTTTGGTGTTAACGGCGAACCGGGCGGTGCAAACATCGTTGTTGAAGCAGCTGGCAAGTATGTTGTTAAGCTCGTTTACGATGGTACTACCGCAAGTGTTGAGCTGATTGCTCAGTAATTATTTGAATATGTTTGGGTGGGTATAGGCCTACCTTGGAAGGCATTGTTAGCCGATGCATAGGACAAACAGTTGTCTTGTGTTTCGGCTGACAATGCTTTGTTCTTATTATCACACTGGCTTCTCATTTTATTAAGGAGATTGCATTTATGAAAAGATTAAGCGATTTAGACTACT